>JAQIBY010000022.1 GCA_027858835.1 Bacteroidales bacterium
AAAATCCGACATTCACGTCCATCTCGAGCCAAGCGGTCTGCCATATCCAGCGCACCAAGCCTTCTTTTTGAAGGCTATAGGCGGTTATTTTCAGAAGGCTAGAATAGTTTCAACTTATAACGCAGTATCCATAGTACGTAGCTTTAGACTACTATTAAAATCCTTTAGCCGGACACGAACTCTGGCGCATTACACGTCGGTAGCCGGTCAAGCTTAGATTTTTCGTTATTCATTGAGGCATCAGTGGAGTTTTTAACTACTCGACCCGCAGGTACGAGGAGATTCGAGGAGTACGGAACGATGCCCAATGAATAGAAAAATACGGGTCAGCGCCAGATTTTCTTTGCTAGCTTTCTTTCATCGGAAAGAAAGCGCAGTAAAAATGATTTACCATTGGTGAAAACGGTAAATATTATTTTAAACAAGTGCCAAAATAATTTGGGTGACCCAATGTCGAAAACAGCAGGGCGTTTAATTCCACAAATGTGGATGCAAAATGCTGTTGGTGAGTCCTTAAGTGGAAAACCCTTAATCGATGCAACCGAAGTGGCACTGAAGAATTTGTAGTTGATTGGTATTATTTGGGGGAAAAATCCGAATCGGATTTTTCCCCCAAATTGATACAATTTTTATCCCGAAATTTGTGAAATATTTCGGGATATTTATTTTTTAATATCTGCTGTTTTTGAAATATCCAAAAAAAACTGCCACAAAATTTGCAGCAGTTTTAAATTATATAATTTTCAATTGTTATCTTGGTGTGTAAGTTTCAGTAATTTGGTCAACAACGCCTCCGCGTGTCACTGTCGCTTTTATTACAATTTCCGTAATTTGATCTCCGACATAAGTAATGTATGAGCGAGGGATACCGTTATCTTCACGTTCACCTCTAATTTGATATGCTGCAGTATTCACAGAATCTGCAAATGTTTGTGTCGGGATATGCAGATAAGTGTAACGAGGCATGAGACTGAGTGCAGTTTCTGCATCCATATTAAAAAAGAAAGGTTCATCTGGATTGTCCGGGGTTGCCATCCAGCCAAAGAACTCATTAACTTCAGCAGACGAATTTGTAATGTCCAATGAATGATCTTCTGAATATAGCCATGCTTCAACTTTCAGGTAAATATCATCTTCTTCAATGGTATGCATGTAAGATTTTGTAAGGCGAATTTTGCCTGAACGTCTAGCGTCAGCACTTATTGAGCTAGTGAAATTTCTGTCGGGAACATTATCATAAACTGCGGTAACGTCATAGCTTCCGGCAATTACGCTTGCAACATTAATTACACTTACAGTGCGAATAGCTTCCGTTTCATTTCCTGCTAAATCAATTGCAGTATAAGTGATTTCATAATCACCTGTCACTCTGAGTGTACTGTCACTATTAATACTTATTTCATCATAAAAATCACTTTCAACATCAATTTCTGCATTTAAATCTTTATTGTCTTCAACATAAACACCGGGGTCATCAAACAAGGTTTGTAACAAAACCGTTGTGTCTTGTGATTCTGTAAAGTAAATTGTTGGTGGTATAGTGTCATCCTGTGGACAACCACTGAATGCAACTGCAAGCCCCAAAATAGTAAGTGTGATGATTAGATTTTTAAGTGATTTCATAATTTTTCTGTTTGATATTTTCGCTAAGATAATACTTTTTTGCATTTGTATCAAAAAAATGATCGGAATTTTCGTCAAATTTGTTGGATAATATTAATTATGACCATGGTTTTCCCTCTACTTTTTAACTCAGCGTTTTTTCGTGAACGCTTTGTTCATATAATTCTTAGGTTTTCAATAAGTTTTTTTATTTTTGTTTTTCAATCAGTATCGCGTATTATTTTAATATGCTTATTATCTTTACTTAAATAAATCTTGCTACTATGAATATACATGAATATCAGGCAAAAAGCATCTTTCGCTCGTTTGGTGTGCCTGTTTTAGATGGTTATCCCGCTGCAACCCCTGAGGAAGCTAAAAAAGCCGCAGAATTATTAGGAACTGAAAAGTTTGTTGTCAAAGCGCAAATTCATGCCGGAGGTCGCGGAAAAGCTGGCGGAGTAAAAATCACATCAAGTCCTGATGAGGTTTTTGAGGTCGCAAAACAAATGTTGGGGATGACGCTTATTACTCATCAAACCGGTCCGGAAGGAAAAAAAGTAAAAAAGCTATATATTGAAGCAGCTGCAAGCATTAAAGACGAATATTACCTTGGAATAACCTTAGATCGAAAAACGGAAATGCCTGTCATTATGGCAAGTACGGAAGGTGGTGTGGAGATTGAAAAAGTGGCGGAAGAAACGCCCGAAAAAATTATTAAAGTTCAAGTAAATCCTTTGTTCGGATTGCTCGATTTTCAAATTCGAAATCTTGCGGAGGCACTTGGTTTGGATAAAGCCCAAACGAAACATTTTGCCGTTTTTGCAAAAGCATTGTATCAAGCTTACGATCAAAAAGATGCGAATATGATTGAAATTAATCCTCTCGCTTTATTGGATGATAATCGGATGATAGCGCTTGATGCAAAAATGGGATTTGATGACAATGCATTGATGCGTCAAAAAGAGGTACATGAAATGCGCGATTTTGATGAAGAAGATCCCGCAGAAACAGAAGCCGGTGAATATGACCTGTCCTATGTAAAACTTGATGGAAATGTCGGTTGCATGGTGAATGGTGCCGGGCTTGCAATGTCAACAATGGATATCATTAAATACAAAGGCGGAGAGCCTGCAAATTTTCTTGATGTTGGTGGTGGAGCTTCTGCTGAAACAGTTGCTAAAGGCATGGAGATTATTTTAAGAGATAAAAATGTAAAAGTAGTCTTTATTAATATCTTCGGTGGCATTGTGCGTTGTGATAGAATTGCAAACGGAATCATTGAAGCAACAAAAAAAGTTTCTGTCAATGTCCCCGTGGTTGTGCGTCTCGACGGAACCAATGCTGAACTTGCACGGGATATCCTGCAGCAATCAGGAATTGAGAAACTTGTTACCGCATCGGATTTAAATGATGGTGCCGAAAAAGCTGTTAAACTTGTAAACGCATAAGCCATGAGTATATTAGTTAATAAAAATACAAAAGTCATTGTTCAGGGATTTACCGGAAAAGAAGGAAGTTTTCATGCTGAACAATGCATGCAATACGGAACACAAATTGTCGGTGGCGTTACTCCGGGAAAAGGTGGAACTACACATCTCGGCAAACCGGTTTTTAATTCGGTGAAAGAGGCCGTTCAGAAAACACAGGCCGATACCTCCCTCGTTTTTGTGCCACCTGCCTTTGCTGCAAATTCCGTAATGGAAGCTGCTGAAGCAGGAATAAAGATTATTGTATGCATTACGGAAGGAATTCCAGTTAAAGATATGATGATTGCAAAAAAATATGTGGAATCTTATAATGCAATCCTCTTGGGACCTAATTGCCCCGGCATCATTACTGCCGATGAAGCTAAAATTGGAATTATGCCAGGATTTGTCTTTAAAAAAGGAAATGTTGGTGTGATTTCAAAATCCGGGACTTTGACTTACGAAGCTGCAAATCAGGTGGTGCAAGCCGGATATGGAGTTTCCACTGCTGTCGGTATCGGAGGAGATCCAATTATCGGATATTCATTTATTGAGCTGCTGGAATTGTTTGAAAAAGATAAGGACACTAAGGCCATTGTAATGATTGGTGAAATTGGCGGTGATCTTGAAATTCAAGCTGCTGAATACATTAATAAGCATGTCACAAAACCTGTGGTGTCATTTATTGCAGGACAAACTGCCCCGAAAGGAAAACGTATGGGACATGCGGGTGCAATTATCGCAGGAAGTAAAGGAACTGCTAGCGAGAAAATGGAAGCTTTGACAAAGGCAGGTGTGCATGTTGCAGAATCTGCGGCCGAAATCGGCAACGTCTTAAAAACAGTTATGAACTGATTATCTGAAATTAAACCCGCTGTAAATCAGTGGGTTTTTTGTTGTTGCAAGGCTTTGTGCAACATTACCCTATGTTGTAGAGCATGTTTTTGGGTGTTTAATTTTTTTATATTTGAAAATATTATACTTAACCTAATCAATGTGCAAATATGAGGAAAATTAGTGTCGAAAACCTGACAAAAGTCATTCGTGATATGGCGATTGAAGCCTCTACTATAGCGAATCCTGACTTGATTGATGCAATTGAAAATGCAAAGTCAAAAGAGCAATCTGAAGTCGGAAAAGCAGTATTAAATCAATTGCTGGAAAATATTGAAATTGCCAGAAACGAAAAAACTCCAATCTGTCAGGATACCGGATTTACTGTGATTTATATGGATGTGGGACAAGAAGTGCAATTTGTTGGCGGTGATGTCAATGATGCAATTAATAATGGTGTTGCAAAGGGGTATGTCGAGGGGTTTCTACGAAAATCCATCGTTGAAAATCCGATAACCGATCCCAAAAACACAGGGAATAACACACCGGCGATTATTCATACTCACATTGTTCCCGGTGATAAGGTTAAAATTACGATGCTGCCAAAAGGTGGCGGTTCTGAAAATATGAGTCGCTTAAAAATGATGAAACCTGCCGATGGCGTTGAGGGCATCAGAGACTTTGTGATTGAGACAGTTTCGCAGGCAGGCGGAAATCCTTGCCCTCCAACCGTAATTGGCGTTGCTATCGGTGGAACTTTCGATTATGTGGCTCATCTTGCTAAAAAGGCTGTAACCAGAAAATTTGGCGAGCGAAATCCAAACCCAAAGCTAGCTGAACTTGAAGTTGAATGGTTGGCAGCAATTAATAAGTTGGGAATTGGTCCTGCCGGTTTGGGCGGAAATACAACTTCTTTGGATTTATTCATTGAAGAATTTCCTCGCCATATTGCAACTTTCCCGGTTGCTGTGAATATTCAGTGTCATGCAGCTAGAGTAAAAACAAAAACTATTTAAAATTATGAGTATCCATATTACGACTCCTTTAGATAATGAGACAATCAAAAAACTAAAGATTGGTGACGAAGTTTTTATATCCGGAACCATTTATACTGCCCGCGATGCAGCACATAAAAAGCTTGTGGATTTATTAAATGATAATGAAGCTTTACCTTTTGATCCAAAAGGCGCTGTCATATTTTATGTCGGTCCGTCTCCGGCGCAACCCGGACAAGCAATTGGCGCAGCAGGTCCAACAACCAGCTACCGAATGGATCCTTTTGTCGAAGATCTTTTGCAGGTCGGTATAAAAGGAATGATTGGTAAAGGCTCTCGCTCAGCGGATGTGGTTACCGGCTTGAAAAATCATTGTGCCGTATATTTTGGTGCAACCGGTGGTGCTGCCGCATTATTGTCTAAAACAATAAAAAAAGCGGAAATTATTGCTTTTGAAGAGCTTGGTCCGGAAGCTGTCCGAAAACTTGAGGTTGAAAACATGCCACTTATCGTGATAAACGATTGTACCGGCAAGGATTTATATATTGAAGGCAGAAAAAAGTGGGCTGATCAATAATGTGAAATTGTGCTTTAATTTATTAACTTAATCAATCAAATTGCTATGACGAATTTTTTTACCACCTCCATCGGACGGAAGATACTGATGAGTGTGACGGGTTTGTTCCTTATCATGTTTTTATTGGTGCATCTTACCGTAAATTCCATGATATTATTTGATGGAACAGGAGACTTATTTAATCGGGCGGCTCATTTTATGGCAACGACTCCCTTAATAAAGGTGGTTGAACCATTGCTTGCAATCGGTTTGCTTGCTCATTTTTTAATCGCCTCATTGATTACTTTTCAAAATCAAAGAAATCGCAATGTTACTTATGGCGCCTTCGGGAGATATGAAGCAAGAAATGCATCTCAGGGCAGCACATGGGCTAGTCGCAATATGTACATCCTCGGAACTGTAATTATCGTATTTCTGGTTATTCATCTCATTAATTTCTTTTGGAAAATGAAATTTACCGGAGATCCTTTGCTATCTGAAGTGATAATTAATGGTGAACATATGGAAAATGCTTACGCACTCGTAACCGGACTTTTCATTAATTGGAAATGGTCAGTGGCCTTGTATGTGGTGGGTGCAATTGCACTGGGATTACATCTTTATCATGGGGTGTGGTCAGCTTTTCAAACCCTGGGATGGAGTAATAAAAAATGGCGGAAAATCTTGAATGTTATTGGTGTATTATTCTCAACGCTTTTAGCTCTCGGATATGCCATTATCCCACTTTATGTAATGATTCGTTCAATGATTTAATGACAAAACCAAAATCCAATGGCAAAATTAGACGCAAAAATTCCAAATGGACCACTGGCACAAAAGTGGACAAATCATAAAAACTCACTCAAATTAGTGAGTCCTGCAAACAAAAAGAAAATGGACATTATAATGGTTGGTACCGGTGTGGCAGGTGCTGCAGCCGCTGCAAGTCTCGGTCAAATGGGATATAATGTCAAAGTGTTTTGTTTTCAGGATTCTCCCAGACGTGCTCACTCTGTTGCTGCACAGGGAGGAATTAATGCAACAAAAAATTACCGAAACGATAACGATTCGGTCTATCGTTTGTTTTATGATATGATAAAAGGCGGAGATTTCCGCGCGCGTGAAGCCAATGTATATCGTGCAGCCGAAGTTAGTAGCTCAATTATCGATCAATTAACAGCGCAAGGCGTTCCATTTGCACGTGAGTACGGCGGTAATCTTACAACCCGGTCATTTGGCGGCGTGCAGGTTTCCCGAACATTTTATGCACAAGGACAAACCGGACAACAAGTTTTGCTCGGAAGTTATAGTGCATTGAAACGTCAAGCCGCAAAAGGCAGTGTGACTATGTACGAACGTCGGCAAATGCTTGAAATCGTTACAATTGACGGAAAAGCAAGGGGAATTATCTGCCGGAATCTGGTTACCGGTGAAATGGAAAGACATTCTGCACATGCTGTGGTTATGGCTACCGGAGGTTATGGTACAATTTATTTCCTTTCAACCCTCGCGGTGAATTCAAGTGGCGAAGCAGCTTATGCAGCCTATAAAAAAGGAGCGTTCTTTGCAAATCCAAGTTTTATCCAAATTCACCCATCATGTATTCCGCAATTGAATGAGTATCAGTCAAAACTGACCTTAATGTCAGAATCTTTGCGTAATGACGGACGAGTCTGGGCTCCTAAAGCTCAGGGTGATAAACGAAAACCAAATGAAATTCCTGTCGAAGAACGGGATTATTATTTGGAAAGACGCTATCCTGCATTTGGAAATCTTGTACCTCGTGATATTGCATCTCGAGCAGCTAAAGAACGCTGCGATGCCGGATATGGAGTCGGTGAAACCGGATATGCCGTTTATCTCGATTTCTCGGATGCAATTAAAAAACAAGGGAAAAAAGTGATTGAAAATAAATACGGAAACCTCTTTGATTTATACGAGAAAATCACCGGAGAAAGTCCATACAAAATGCCAATGAAAATCTATCCGGCAGGACATTATACAATGGGCGGTTTATGGGTTGATTATAATTTAATGACCACAATTCCCGGTTTGTACGCAATTGGTGAGGCCAATTTTTCTGATCACGGAGCAAATCGACTTGGAGCATCAGCTTTAATGCAGGGCTCAGGCGACGGATATTTTGTGTTGCCGATTACCATTAACGATTACCTCGCCGATGAAATTCAAACACCAAAAATTTCTACGGATTTACCTGAATTTCATGATGCAGAAAATGAAGCGAAAGCGCGTATTGAGAAATTAATGAATATCAATGGAAAGACATCTCCCTTGGCATTCCACAAAAAACTTGGTAAAATTATGTGGGACAGGGCAGGAATGGCGCGTAATGCTGAAGGATTGAAAAAAGGCATTGAGGAAATAAATCAGCTTGAAGATGAATTCTATAAAGACCTTAATATTACAGGAAGTACGGACAGCATGAATCAGACCCTTGAGCGGGCTTTGCGTGTTGCTGCATCTTTCGAAATTGCCCGATTAATTATTTATGATGCATTAAATCGAAATGAGTCATGTGGTGCACATTTCCGCGAAGAGTATCAAACTCAGGATGGCGAAGCATTGCGTAATGATGAAGAATTTAGCTATGTGTCAGTATGGGAATATCAAGGCAATCAAAAAATGCCAAACTTGCATAAAGAGGATTTGGTCTTTGAAGAAGTAAAAGTTCAGCAAAGAAGTTATAAATAAATCAGTTCAATGAAATAAAAATCAATGCTATGAAATTAACATTAAAAGTCTGGCGACAAGCCGGCCCCAAAGATAAAGGTCAGTTCGAAACTTATCAGCTTGATAATGCATCTCTTGATATGACATTCCTTGAATTGATGGATGCTTTGAATGAAAAGCTGATTGCCGAAGGAAAAGACCCGGTGGCTTTTGAACATGATTGTCGCGAAGGAATTTGTGGAAGTTGTGCCATGATGGTTAACGGACGCCCGCATGGTCCCGGTCAGGAAATTACAACTTGCCAGCTGAATATGAAAGCTTTTAAAGATGGAGAAACCATCACTGTCGAACCTTGGCGAACAAATTCATTTCCTGTGATTAAAGATTTGGTTGTTGATCGCAGTTCCTTTGAAAAAATTATGGAAGCCGGCGGATTTGTCAATGTTGAGGTGGGTTCAGCTGTGGATTCAAATACTTACAAGGTTTCCAAAGCAAGAGCTGATGAGGCATTTGATGCAGCTGCATGTATTGGTTGCGGTGCTTGTGTAGCAGCCTGTAAAAATTCATCTGCAATGCTATTTGTCGCTGCAAAAGTATCACAGTATGCACTCCTTCCACAAGGAAAAACGGAGGGCGTACAACGAGCATGGAATATGCTGGCTAAAATGGATGAACTTGGCTTTGGTTCATGTTCAAATACTGGCTCTTGTGAGGCCGAATGCCCGAAAGGAGTTAGCCTATCACATATTGCCAGATTAAATCGTGAATTTATTAAAGCCGGTTTCAGAAAAGCCGGTGCTGAAAAATTGTAAATCTCAAACTTGTTCAATCTTATATTATGGAAAAAATTAAACTTGACCTATCAAATCTAAAAATGGCATTTCCTGATAATTTCAGTGAAGGGCAAATTGCGAAAGCACAAACCATTTTTTTGAAGAAATTAGCGCATTCTGCACATAGTTTTTATGGTGGAAAAATACAAATTATTCCCAAAGCAGCTGTCCCAGGTTTTAATTGGTTCAACGTATGGTACACTCCTGGTGTTTCAGAGGTTTCAACAAGCATTCGTGATGACAATAGTGAATCATTTAATTTGTCGAATCGTGGAAATCTAGTTGCTGTAGTCAGTGATTCAACGCGTGTCCTTGGTGATGGCGATGTTACTCCGTCCGGTGGGCTTGGTGTGATGGAAGGAAAAGCATTTCTAATGAAATATCTCGGTGGAATTGATGCTGTCGCACTTTGTGTCGATTCAACCAATGAAAAAGGGGAGAAAGATCCTGATAAAATTATTGATTTTGTGAAAATGTTGCAGCCAAGTTTTGGTGCTGTTAATCTCGAAGATATTTCGCAACCAAACTGTTATAAGGTCTTAGATACACTCAGAGAAGAATGTGATATCCCTGTTTGGCACGATGATGCACAAGGAACCGCTTCTGTTACACTTGCAGGTTTAATTAATGCATTGAAAATAGCGGATAAGAAAATTGGCGATGTGAAAATTGCCATGATGGGAGCAGGCGCTTCCAACACTACAATTGCACGATTAATAATTGCTGCAGGTGGTGACCCGAAGAAAATTGTGCTTTTTGATTCCAAAGGATCGCTTCATAAAGATCGTGATGATATTCGCAACAATAAAGCGTTTTACCGCAAATGGGAACTCTGTGAAGTTACAAATCCTGATAAAATTGACGATTTTGCTGAAGCGACGAAAGGCGCAGATGTGTTAATCGCTTTGTCAAAACCGGGACCCGATACAATCAAACCAGAATGGATTAAGGTAATGGCTAAAAAATCAATTGTGTTTACATGTGCCAACCCGGTGCCTGAAATTTATCCGTATGCAGCAAAAGAAGCAGGTGCATTTATTGTTGCAACCGGACGTGGCGATTTCCCGAATCAGGTAAATAATTCACTTGGTTTCCCTGGAATCCTGAAAGGTGCTTTATTGGTACGTGCCAGCAAAATTACTGATCAAATGGCGATTGCTGCTGCTAAATCCCTTGCTAAATATGCTGAAAAACGTGGCATTAATGCCGATGATATTATTCCAAAAATGGATGAAGCTGCTGTATTCCCTGTTGAGGCCGCAGATGTTGCCATGCAAGCGATTAAAGATGGTGTTGCTCGTGTTGAAATGACATGGCAGGAGGCTTTCGATAAAGCAAAGAAAGATATTGATTATGCACGCGGACTAACAGATCATCTGATGGAAGAGAAATATATCGATGCCGTTCCGCAGGAATTGCTCGATGATGCCTTGCAGGCAGC
>JAQIBY010000121.1 GCA_027858835.1 Bacteroidales bacterium
GTCAAATTTCTTAACTCAAAGCCTCGGCTTTCCTGCAAATCCATCGCTTAGCGTGATGCTGAGAAGAAATCTCGCACGCTCTCATGTTCTCCAGCTCTCCCGCTCGTTTTTCTAAAAATTATTGATTAACTTAGCCCTGTGATTGCAACATCAACAACATACTGGCCATTTGAGCTCCTTTGGTGATATGCAATTAATGGGCTATTTAAGGAGTCGAGGAGTAGGTGTAGAAGTATGGTAATTTAAGTATGAACTATGAAAACTAAGAAAAAAATTAGCAAATTTCATTTTGTCTCATGGATGATCTTTATCATTGGAGTCATATTTTATTCTTTACATTGGCGTGGAGGAGGAATTACAATACTAGTTGCTTGTCTGTTGATGCTAGTGGTCAATCTAATTTCTATCTTTAAAAATAAATGGGCGAATTTTCATGAAACTACTTTATTGTTTACAATAACATTTGTATCTATTTACATCTGTACTCGGATTATGTTCTTAGGTTTTTCAAATGTTATTTTATTGCTTTCCCTTTTAACTGGTGCATTAAGCATCATCCTATTAATTGTAAAAAAGATAAAGTTTTCAATCTATAAGATTTTAATATTAGTCTATTTTTTTTGCATCTTTCCTCTTTTTCTTACTCCTTCATACAAAATTTACTATGTATTATACAGGAAAGTAATTACTAATGAAAATAATGATAAAAGAATTATTAGGGCTAATGTTTTAGATAAATATAGCTGGTTTTTGTATTCTTCAGATGAATTTAGTGAAGCAGAAAAAGTTAACGAAATGGCTATTAATGAAGCGATGAAATACAAGGAAAATAATAATCAGTTATATACTAAATTTAATAGCTTGGAAAGAATTGAAGCTAATGGAAAGTCTATCAAAAACAGAAAATGGGAAGATTATAGTGGAAATCGGTAATGCGGTAAGGTAATGCTTCAAAAAAGTTGGTCTAGTAATTTTGAGAGCTTAAAACATTAAAATAGTAGTTGTAAAGGATATAATTGTTTAGGTAGGGCGGCTTCGGTCGGTAATCTTTGAAAAAACTTGGCAGAATAGCAGTTTTGTGTTTGAGTATTGAGTAATGAGTTTTTTGTCCTAATGAGAGTATGATAAAATGGATAAATTTTGACTTGAACGAGCAAAAATAAGAGAAGAAAAATATCTAATGGAATATGGGACAGCAGAAATTAATAGGGTTTGTTATTTTAGTACTAATCAGTTTTAGTTCATTTTCTTATGCTCAAAGCTATCATGAGAATTATTGGATAATAAAAAATTCTAAGGAGAAACTTTCTAGGATTGAAATTGACACAACCCTTTCTTCATATGTGAAAATTGAACAAATACTATTTAGTAATCCAGAGATAGAAATTACAGACAGCATGAGTTTTTATGACCAGAAACTGTACGTTTTGCATGAGGGAGGCTTCAATCCTGCATATTTTTATCTTCAAGGAACTGGTATTATCTTAATTTCATATCATGACTATTCATATAGATTTCTATTTATGAGAAAAACTACTAATATTTTTTTCGGAAAAGTAAGTATCTATATGTATTATAATTATGTAGATGCAATTGTTAACAACACTTCCATATGCAACTTGTTTATTCCACCCCCTGGTAATGCATCAAACGAATGGTAATCCTTCAAAAAAGCAAAGTCTCGCAAAGTTTTTACTCGTGCGGTTCTGATGAGCTTGCTGGGTCTTTTCCGATGGCTCGGACAGCCTGTGAGCGAAATTTAGCGTGTCAAACTTTTTCAATCGTATGACACTTCCAACCGAATGACTTTTTTCAATTGAATGACTATCGTTTTCTATCGCGTTCCCTTTTCCTCCGAAATTTCTCGCTCTACCAATCTATCACAACCACGCCCCATTGTTCATCGCTGTCGCATGAATAAAACAATCCAATATTTTTCATATTTCGCTTCATTATCAATAATTTATTCGAAAAAAGTAACACGATAAGTTGATTTTTTTGTATATTTGTATTAATGATGCAACATTTTTGTCTTGTATTGTGTCTGTTATAGAGAAAAATGTTTGTGTTTTAGCATTCTTATCAAAAATAAAATGCCATGAGAAAAATTGTATTGCCATTGCTTGCTGTCTTATTTAGTATCAACTTAGTCCTTGCACAAGATATTTTCTATATTGATCAGCATGACGACATCTTAACATCAAACGGGATTTTATACGATTCAGGTGGTCCTGATGGAAATTATTCCGATGGAGAAAATGTGTCCTGTCGAATTGCGGCTGTCCCGGGTTATAATTTAACATTGCATTTTGAGGAATTTGAATTAGAAGATAGTTATGATGAATTAACAATACGTGATGGCGACTCTTTTTCAGATCCGGTGCTTTTACAAGCAAGTGGTGATGATTTGCTGGGACACACAATTACCCTTGACGAAGGAGGAGTGCTGCTGTTTTCCTTTGTGTCAGATGGTTCTGTTAACCATTCAGGCTTTAAAATATTGATTAGCACAGTGCCTTTTGTACAAGATTTTAGTATAAACTGGTTAGAACAGGATAACCTTGATTTTAATAGCATAATAAATTTCTGTGAGGCGGATACTTTGAATTTTAAGGTAAAACCTACATTTTATCAAAATCATATGGTTTATCATCAAACGGCTGATTCGCTAAGCTATGAATGGAGTGTTTTTCGTAATGGCGATTCATTATTCTCGCAAGTTGGGTATGGTTTGGATAGTCTGCACTTCCCATTTACGCAGCAGGGATTGTATCAAGTAACGCTTGTGGCTACAGACCAAAGGGATAATGTGGCCATAAATAATCTGGAATTCTTATTTACTTATGGTCCACAGCCTGATTTTACTGCTATAGAATATCCTGACACTGTTTGTCAGGGATCATTGTTTGAGTTTCTGATTGATGAGCAACAATTTGCAGAGCAATTCACTGTAGGATTAGCATCGAATCCATTTGATACTGCATATATTCCTGATGGTAGCGGTGCTGAGTATGTATTCTCTTTTCCTGTGTATGCTACCAATAATGAAGTAGTGCAAACTGTTAACGATTTGTCAGCTGTTTACATTAATATGGAACATTCCTATATGGGGGATTTGGATATTTGGCTAGAGTGTCCGAATGGGCAAACAGCAATGCTTTTTGAACAATCTTGTGGCTCAGCGTGGTTTGGTGAAGCAACTGACGGAGATGATGGTCCCAATCCAGGCATTGGATATGATTATTTCTGGACGATGTCTGCTTCTTCACTAATGAGTGATGATTGTCCCACAGGTGGCAGCATACTACCTACGGGTGATTATTTGCCCGTTGAATCCTTTGCAAGTTTTATTGGTTGTCCGGTTGGTGGAATTTGGAAATTGCATATTTTAGATAATCTTTCAATTGATAATGGTTATATTTTTGATTTTGAATTACTGTTTGATATAAATCTTCTCAATGCGGATTTGATTGGAATATATAACAATTTAGATTATCTAGAATCGCCCGATAATCCGACTTTTTTATGGGAAGGAAATCAAATTGTATCACAGTCTGGTGGCAATGCCGAAGTGATAGCAGAAGAACCGGGATTGCAAAATTATCATCTGACAGTTGAAAATCAACAAGGCTGTTCGTATGAAAGCGATTATCAGGTGTTTGTTTTGTCTGATACTGCTTCTGATTGTTGCATTAGTCTTTACGCCGGTGCAGATCAATATATTTGTGGACAACAAGTTACATTAAATGCGCAGACAGATGCCGACAGTTTGTATTGGGAGATAATTAATGCAGATGGACTTGGCGAATTTTCTGATTCAACTGCTGCAATTACTGATTTTCAGGTTGATACAAGTGGTGTTTATACAATTCTATGTCATGCTTTTAATACCGCAGAAGGCTGTAATGCAACCGATAAACTGATTTTAACATTTGTTGATGAGCCCGCGGATGCAGATTTTGATTTGGCTATTTATGAAAATGACTTGATGCTTAGTTTATTTTATACAGGGAATGCGTCGGAGTATGTTACATATAATTGGATAACACCAGGAGCTGAAAATGTCATAGGATACGGTCAGGGGCCCGTTATGGCATATTATTCAGAGCCCGGGATTTATGAGGTGGGACTAAGTGTAGATAATGGGTGCCTTTCCGATACAAATTATATTTCATTTGAATTTCCCGAATTGCCTGTGCCTCTTTTTACAATAACAAATCCAACTTGCGACGGGGGACAAGATGGTAGCATTCTCATTCAACATGACAACATTGATGAGATTTATCTCGGAAATGATTTGACAGATACTTTAATTACCGGGCTTTCAGCTGGAATTTACGATTTGTCTGTTCACTTTTTTAATGGATATATTCATCATGAACAGATTGAACTTGTGTCGCCTGAACCATTCTATGGAAGTGTTTTTGCTCAGAATGAGGAGATATTGTGTGGGGATTCATTATTGCTTGAGTTTCCCGGTGGTTATGATAATCATTTATGGGATGATGGAAGCTCTGACAATCCGATCACAATATATGAATCCAGGCAAGTATGGGTTTTTGCACGTGATTCTACGATGTGCCTCCATATTGACAGCATCAATATTGTCTTAGATAATCTTGTTGTACAACCAATTTTGGCCGGTTATACTGAAACTGGTGATTTTCTCTCATCTTGGTCTGCTTCAGAAAACATTTCTGCTGACTCGCTTGATTTGTTTGTGTGGAATGAAACTCTGCCACCTTTAATGATTACAAAAACTGCAATTGCCGATTCTGCTTGGATTGGTGATATCGACAATTATACGGCTCAGTATTTTTATGTGCAACATGAGAATTCATGTCAGGATACGCTGACTTCTGACTTAATCAATGTGTTAAGTTTGATCGATGGTGGTGGGAAATCATCTGAATTGCCGTTATATTGGCAGGTTCCGGGATATGAGTATTTTGAGAGTGAAATTTCCATCTTGAGCGATGAATTGCCTTTTGATGACTTTGTCTTGTATGATACACATCCAATTGATGACAGTCCCTACATAATGGATTTGCCTGAGCATTCAGTGCGAATACAGCTGAGAGTAGCTTTGCTGAATGCAATTACGCTTGGGGGAAATACGTATAATCATCTTTATTCAGATGTGCTTTTTCATCAGGCAGAGATGCTAGAGGCTTTTGACAATTCCTCAATGTACGTTTATCCGAACCCATTTAGCGATGAATTAATCTATGGATTTAGTGAGTCAATTAACGAGCCCGTTCGTGTCACGCTGACTGATGCTGTCGGGAAAGTTGTTTTTTCTAAAAATCACACAAAAATTCAAAGCGGAGAAACAATTCGGGTGGATACAAAATCGCTTAATGCAGGATTATATGTCTTGCAAATTCAGTCGGAAAGCCATCTCGATAATCTTAAGCTGATAAAACAGTAGCGTTTTTAATAATAACAAGTTGATAACTTCAAATTGCGGGGCTTGTTATCTCCACAGAAAGCTGTTAGTTTTAAGCAGATTTTCTGAACTATGGTATTAAATTACATTTGGATAGCCTTTTTTGTAATCGCCTTTGTGGTGGCGCTGGTGAAGCTGATCTTCTTCGGGGATACCATGGTGTTTACAGAGCTTGTGAATTCAACTTTTGATAATGCCAAACTCGGATTTACGCTTTCTCTCGGTTTAACTGGAGTTATGACATTGTGGCTCGGTTTAATGCGTGTCGGCGAAAAAGGTGGCGTCATTGCATTGATGTCACGAGCAATTAGCCCTTTGTTTTCAAAATTATTTCCCGATATCCCCAAAAATCATCCGGTAAACGGCAGTATTGTTATGAATTTGGCGGCAAACATGTTAGGTCTTGATAATGCGGCAACTCCGCTGGGTTTAAAAGCCATGACTCAGCTTCAGGAACTAAATCCTGAAAAGGAAAAAGCGTCCAATTCCATGATCATGTTTCTCGTTTTAAACACAAGCGGATTAACAATTATTCCGATTTCCGTTTTGGTGTATCGTGCTGAAATGGGAGCAGGTAATCCTACCGATGTATTTCTACCAATATTGCTTGTAACATTTATTTCCACCCTTGCCGGGATTATTGCGGTATCACTATATCAACGGATAAATCTACTGAATCGTGTGATTTTGTTGTTCCTCGGCGGCGTTTCGCTATTTATTTCAGGAGTAATTTATGCATTTTCCAGAATGGATGCTGCAACATCCGGGACTGTTTCTTCCTTAGTGGGAAATTTCATTTTGTTTGCAATTATCGTTACTTTCATTGTGCTAGCATGGCGTAAAAAAGTGAATGTTTATGATGAATTTATTGAAGGAGCCAAAGAAGGATTTACGGTGGCGGTGAAAATCATTCCCTACCTCGTTGCAATGCTTGTTGCAATTGGAGTGTTTCGTGCATCCGGCGCAATGGATTTTTTGATTTCAGGAATAGAATATGGCTTTGCTTCTCTGGGTGTAAATACTGATTTTGTGCCCTCTTTGCCAACGGCTTTCATGAAACCGCTTAGTGGCAGTGGAGCACGAGGCATGATGGTTGAAGCCATGGATATTCATGGTGTGGACTCATTTGTCGGACGACTTTCCTGTATGTTTCAAGGCGCAACCGATACCACATTTTATATTATCGCCGTCTATTTTGGATCGGTAGGTGTTCGACACACTCGCCACGCCATATCCGCCGGTTTAATCGCTGATTTTGCCGGAATTATTGCCGCAATTTTCTTGGGATATATGTTCTTTCATTAAATCTGAAATCTGTTCTTTATAGACTTAATCCCTTGTTAGTAAATAGCAACTGAATTTATTTCTGCTTATTTGGAAATAATCATTATATTTGCTTTCGTATTTTTACGTAGGTAATAATACTTGGATAGATAAAATAGTTTAAAATGAATCAGATTTTACGTTTTTCGGGGCTACTTGTATTATTTTTTATTTTTAGTAATCTGGCTTTTGCTCAGGGAGTTGCAGTAAATACAGATGGCAGTAATGCCGATAATTCTGCCATGCTCGATGTGCAATCAACCAATGCCGGAATATTGGTGCCACGATTAACTCAAGCTCAAAGAGATGCCATAAGTAATCCGGCAACAGGGTTAATGGTTTTTCAAACCAACAATACATCTGGGTTTTATTACAATGCGGGTACAGCAGCTACACCATCATGGATAAGGTTGTCTGTTCCTACTGATAATTTTGATGATGCTGATGCAGATGCCACAAATGAAATACAAAGTCTGAGCATTTCAGGTCATAACATTACACTTTCTGATGGGGGAGGAGTGGTAACAGTTCCCGATAATAACACTACTTATTCTGCTGGAAACCAGCTGAGCTTAACAGGAACAACTTTTGATGTTTCAGAAGGAAGTGGCTCAGGTTTGGATGGGGATATGGTTGATGGACAACATTGGTCAGATATCCAATCCTGGGTAAACACTAACGATAACAATACTACCTATACAGCCGGAAATCAACTTACTCTTACCGGAACAACGCTTGATGTAACTGAAGGTAGTGGATCCGACCTTGATGGAGATATGCTGGATGGCCTGCATGGAAGCCAGTATACTCGTTCTGATGTGTTTACTGAAACAGATTTTAATAGTTTAACTGCAAATTCCAGAGTTACTTCAATCAATGCCAGCTCAAACACCCCTTTTGGTAGCGCATGGTATACTGTTTTTAACAACAGGCATCGTGGAGGAAGTGGGGACGGTATCAGTTATGGTTCTCAAATAGCAATCGGAATGACAAATTACAGAAACCGGGTTGCTTTCAGAACACATTCTTCCGGTACATGGTCCGGATGGAGTGAAATCTGGACAGCAGGCAGTGATGGAAGTGGTTCCGGTATGGATGCAGATCTGTTGGATGGACATGACTGGTCTGAAATTCAATCCAACGATGATTACCTGCCAGATGATCCCGCCACTTCCAATGTGGATATGAACGATTTTGAGTTGCAACGTGTAAAAGCACTTCAGGGCATTGACTGGGATGATAATTCCGGTGGTGCTGACAATAAGTACCGGCTCCTGTTCCGTGATGGCGCTCATCAGTTTTACAATGGTGGTGTGGTTGTCGGTAGTTATGGAAACGGAACCTGGACTGATTTGACTGATGGACGTCTGATTGTTGAAGACCGGATAGGCATAGGTACCACAAGCCCGGCCTATAAGCTGGACGTTCGCTCTTCTGATAATTCTGATGGAGCTGTAGCAATATACGGAGAGTCACCTCAGCCAGGGCAGGATTTAGCTAGTCATTATACGTACGGAGTAAGAGGAAGCGTGACAAGTGGAAAGGGTAATGCCGTAGGCATATATGGAGTTTCAGGTGGTGGTGGCGGAAGTTCCGGCCGTGGTTCTGGTGTTAAGGGTTTTGCAGGTGGATCAACTTCCGGGTACAATTATGGTGTACATGGATTACTTGAAAGTGGTACTGGTGGTGCTGCAATTTTAGGTCGTGATTTGGCAGTATCCTGGGGTGGAAATACAGGCGGGAGTTATGCCGGGTATTTTGTCGGAGATGTTAATATCGACGGAGACTTAAATGTGAGTGGTAGTTTTCCATCAGATTCCAGATGGACTTTGTCCGGTATCAATTTATACCCGGATAATATCGGGTGGAATGTTGGTATTGGAACATCAAGCCCAAATGCAAAACTTCATGTTGCAGGTGATGTTACAACTGGTAGGCAGGGAGTGGCTGGAACATATAACTCAACTCAAGTTCAGGGGATTTGGTCAATCGGGGATGCATACAGGATAGATCAAACAAACAATACCTTTGGTGACCAATATGGTATAGTGTATGCGCATACAAATGCTGGTGTCAGTGGGTCAAATAAACCAATTGCAGGCTGGGGACATCAAGTTTTATTTACTACCAACGGAACAAGAAAAGCTGCAATTAGTCTTTCGTATGGTAATGCATATTTTGAAGGTAATGTTGGAATTGGAACCACAACTCCGGAATCCAAATTGGATGTGAATGGTGAACTCGCTGTTACCGGCCTGACGAGCACACCTGCTGCTTCAAAAACAACAATGGGTTGGGAAACTGTTTATTCCTCAGGTTCGGGAAGTGAAACTCTTTTTCAGCATCCAGAAGTGAATATTACAATTGTTTGGGATGGTACAAATGATGAATTAAGTGTTGTGAATAATTCTGGATCATATTGGGATGTTACTATTATTAGGTATGAGACAAATTCAGGGAGTAATGCTTATTCCATATCAAGTGATGTTTCTAATGGCTCAACACTAAGTTTGACAACTTCAAATTATGATCATGGTTGGCAAATTATTGCTGTTGATGAGGATGGGGAAGGTCCTGGTTTTATTCTAAATGCAACAGGTTGGAGTAGTGATATTCAAGGATTAGTTCAGTATTGGAGAAATCCGAACTAGTTGTTTGTTAATATATTGTAGAATACTTACAAACCCTTTGATAATCAGTGCCTTGTGAGTATGACGATTTGTAATTGTCTGATTATTAGTTAGTCGGACTTTGGCGTTCTGATCTTTTTTTTATCTTTGCCTACGGATAGATATGTAGGTATTTCAAGAGATAGAAAATGAAACAAATTAAGCTTGGCCTTTTTGGCTTTCTCATTCTTTTAAGTGTGTTAAAATCTTTTGCTCAGGGAGTTGCAGTAAATACAGATGGCAGTAATGCCGATAATTCTGCCATGCTCGATGTGAGTTCCAATAACAAAGGGATGCTGGTGCCACGTGTCAGTATTGCTGATTTGAATACAGGAACTCCGGTAAGTACTCCTGCCGTATCCTTATTGGTTTACAATACGAATGTTGCAACGGGTGTTGGATATTATTATTGGGATGGAAGTAAATGGGTACGCTTGACAATTGTTGATGATTTGGATTATGTGGATGGCAATGGAGTTGCAACCCGCATTGCATTCTGGTCTGATGCTAATACACTTACCTCTGACGCAAATTTGTATTGGGACGATGCAAATAATCGGCTGGGTATCAGAACATCATCACCGACAACTCCATTATATCTTGACGCTTCTGCTCATAATGGCACAGCAATGATTGTTGACCGTTATGCTTCAGGTGGGGTTGCATCCATTCAGGCAGGTCCATCCAATGAATATTTAATGCTTGAAGGACAGGGAACCACTGGTCGTGTAGGTGTGAATTTTTATTCATCAGGAGATGTTTCTATTGTTAATGGTGGTGGTAATCTTGGGGTAGGAACAAATTCAGCAACCGCCCAACTCCACACAACTGGTAGCGTCAGATTTGCTAACTACTCCAATGGTTTCCTTCAGGTTGATGGTAGTGGTAACCTTAGCACTGGAACCGGCAGTGATCTGTTTACTGCTGGTGACGGATTGGTGTGGAGTGGCACAACACTTAATAGCCTTTGGAAAGAAAATGGCAGTGATATATACAATGGAAATACCGGGAATGTAGGTGTTGGTACGACCAACCCTTCAACCAAGTTGCATATCAGTTCCTTGGGATGGGATAACCAATTATTAATTGAAAGAACAGATGGAAATCCCTCTGTGACATTAATGGACAATAATGCCGAAACTGCTCAAATAAGCATGGTAAGCGGAAATCTTGGTTTAAGAGGGGAAGGTACAAGTGTAACTGAGACGTTTATTATTGAGAAAAATACGGGTAATGTGGGGGTTGGCGTAGCAGATCCGACGGCCGACCTGCATGTAAGTGGTGGAACAGGTTCTGTCAATGTTATTGTTGAAGCAGATACAGATAACAACGCAGAAACTGATAATCCTACTTTGGAGTTCTCTCAGGATGGAGATATTGTCCATGGCTATATAGGATTAAATGGAGATACCGATGCAAAATTTTCTGGGGCAATATCAAATGGGATGTATTTGCAAACCGATCCCTCACGTACCGATGCTTTACAGCTTGCAACAGCTGGCAATGCAAGATTAACGGTGGCTGGTGATGGTAATGTTGGAATTGGTACAACAAACCCTACTACTCAATTGCATGTTATGTCATCCGGAGGTGGTGATTTATTTTCAGTAAGTGCTTATGCTTATAGTCCTGCTGTAGCTATTATTGGTACAGAAAATAATGCTCCTGGAGTTGGTTTCTTTGAATTGTATGAACATACGAATACAACACCAACAATTCGAATAACAGCTAGTACATCAACTGATTCCTATTTTGATGCCGGAAATGTGGGATTTGGAACAACAACACCAGATAATTTACTCGATGTAAATGGTAAATTGTCAATTACGCAGTCTGCTGGTGATGAAATGGTAATAATTAATGATGATGTTTGGCAGCATGGATACGGCAATCAAGACTTCGGGGATGGAGGAGATCATTTTTTAATGGCATCCAAGGAGACAGCTTATGAATCCGCCGGTATTTATGGTGATGGTGATCATGTTACGATTTGGTCGCCTGGGGATGGGGCTCCCGGACAGTCTAGTGCACTTCTTTATATCCTTGATGAGGATTTTTTTTCAGGTTCAAATACAGATCCTTTTGATAATTCGGCACTTAAGGCTTATGTTAGCACGAGTGGAGTTTGGACAACTTCTGATAGAGATAAGAAACAAAATATTGCAATAATTGATAAAAGTTTGCAGAAAATTTCTGAAGTTAATGGATATGCTTTTGAATATAAAATTAATCAAGTAGAAAAGGATAAAGGGCAAGTTCCTGAAAAATCTTACGGGATAATTGCTCAAGAATTGGAAAATGTATTACCAAATGCAGTACAAACAAATCAAAATGGAGATAAGTTTGTAAATTACAGTGCAATAACTCCTTTATTGATTGAGGGAATAAAAGAGCAACAAAAAACCATAGAATTATTATTAGAAAGACTAGAAGAACTTGAGGAAAAGTTAGAGGATTTAGAAAATTAGTCGATGTATTACTGTGCTAACTAACTGATAGTCTCTGAGTTTTTTGTGCTTTATTTTAATTGCTTTACAAAAAACATGGGTTAATGGACAAAATAGTTGGTAAAAAGTTCTATAGCCCTTGAATTTATTAGGTTTGCACCAAATGAAAGGTTATGAATAAAAAAAATGCATAAGCTGTGGGAGTATAATCGTAC
>JAQIBY010000150.1 GCA_027858835.1 Bacteroidales bacterium
AAGCAATTGAGTGAAGTGGTTTTAGGAATACTCAACTCAAAAATATCGCAATTTTTAATGACTTCTTTATGTCCAATTAAGCAAGGTGGCTTTTTCAAAATCTCATCACAATATTTGAATTCATTTCCAATTCCAAAACTGGAAGGAGAAATTTATAACAATATCAGAGATTTAGTTTTAAAAATTCAATCAGCTAATTTAGCTGAAACCAAAGATTTAGAAAACCAAATTGACCAATTTGTATACCAACTTTATAACTTGACGGAAGAAGAAATTGAGATAATTGAAAACAGTCTTTAATAAAAATGACTCAAAACATAGCCATACAATCCAATGCGAGTAAAATTGAGCTTCATTACTTTTTCAGTGATGAAAGCCACACTATGGATGCGGTTATCAGAAATAAATGCGAGCATGAATTTTTAGAAATAGTTAAGCATGTAAGCACACTCTTTAATGTTGAATTTGAACTAGAATCAGAAGCATATACCGAAGGTGGTTTACGCGAATGCTGGTCGTTAACGATTAAGAAAAATCCAACATTAGCAGCAATAATAATTGGCGTTCTAATTAATGTTCTTTCTAATTATATCACAACTGACCGGGAACTAAATGAATTACAGAAACAAGAGTTAAGATTAAGTATTGAAAAATTAAAGCAAGACCTTGAAGAAAACAAAGAAGAGCCCCCGTACATTCACATCGAAAATGCCACATTTATAATAAACAACGACATAAAGGTTCAGAAACATAAATCAAATTTTTACAAAAACCTTGCAGGTTATCACAAAGTGACTAAAATTGAAACTACAGCACTGACTAAAGAAAATAAACCTACACATGAACCAGTTCCTGTAGAAAGACCTGATTTTGGAAAGTATATTTTGTCTTCTGACGAAATGCCTTCGGAATTCGATGATGTAGCTGTAATTGAAATAGTATCTCCTGTTTTGACCAATACAAATTATAAATGGAAAGGTATTTATAAGGGAGAATCAATTGATTTTTCTATGAAAGACAGAGAGTTTAAAGAATCTGTGATTTCCGACAAAGAGACATTCAAGAATGGGACTTACATTGAGTGTGTATTAGAAATCTCAAGAAAAGTGAGTGATTTTGGTGAAGTTAAAAATTCTGGATACTCTGTATTGACTGTCATAAAAAAGGATGATGGAATTTCGCAAGTAATTACTAAACAAGGTAAAAGATACTTAGATGAACAAGATGCAAAGAGAAGACAATTAAGTTTAAATTTCAATGTCAAAGAATAGCCGACGCTTCACAGCCACACACATTGCCAAGTCGCTCAAAAAGCCAACCGCACGACCAAAACTTGTCAATAAGTGTGTCTGTTCCAACACACGGCAGACAGGAACGTAGTAGCAAATTGAAAGAAAAAATGATATAAATGATTGAACACCAGGCGGTAACATCGTGTATAGTGCATTTGGCGGATAGTGCTAATTTCAAGGGTGTTACACCCAATAAACTTTGTAACGGTTTGACAGGTTCGTGCTTCGAATCGCCAAACGACACCATACACGTAACCGTTACCATGCATTTAACCGCCTTGTGCGAAAATCTTAAAAAACATTTTATAGAGATATAAAACACTAAATATGAAAGACATATCAATTGATGTTTTTAGTATGAAAAATGAGAACCCATTCCTCGCATTTCGAATGATTGTTAGGGAAGGGATTATTATTTCAGTGAACAATGTGGGACTTGCAGCAAAAGGGGAAAAAACTGGTTCAGAGGATATTGGAGAATACTTAAATATTACACCACTAAGTAAATTAGAGCGACATAAGCTAAATGGACAATTAAATTTCAAATTCAAATTGCACCCACTATCTATCAATTATTTATATCTAAATCTTACACAAAAAGAAATCAGGGCTTTAAGTAAACAAGATAATCAATTCAGACAATTTGTAAGATTGAATTATTTTGAGAAACTTTTCAAAAAAAAATTTAATGGTTTCTGGGTTTGGGTTGGACGACTAGGAATGATTGTGACACTTTTAACGCCCTTCTTGCCTTTGGTGACTGGAAGCAATCAAATACAAAAAAGTATTCCAGAAAGAGAATTAAAAACATCTAATCCTGATTCTATTAGAAATGATTCTATCATGATAGAAATAGATACTACAAAACAAAAAACGAATCTTATGCAGCAAAACGCAACACAGACTAACAAATAAAATCAACAAGCTGATAAATTCAATTATGACAAACGAAAACCAAATACCTGATATAGTTCTTGTTTATCCAGATGAGTTTTTAGATGAACTAATAAAAAGTGAAATTGACTTATTTGATTCAAATTACACAAAAGTTGTAGCAACAAAAGTCCCTCGAAATAATACATTTATGGCTTTTGAATGGATTATTCCAACTGGATTTATAATTTATATACTAAAACCATATTTGAATTCTTTTTTATCCGAAGCAGGTAAAGACCACTATTATGCATTAAAAAAAGGACTAAAAAAGTTAATCGAAAAAGCAAAATATATAAAAGCAGGATTTATTGCGGCAAAAGATTCTCCTGAAAAATTATCTAAAGACTATAGTCAATCAATTGTTATTTCAATAATTTACCTGACTAAAGACAATCGGCCTATAAAATTACTTTTCGATGAGAAACTAGAATTGTGCGATTGGGAAAATGCGATTGATAAAATAACAGATTTGATATTAGAAAACTATGAATCATATCCTAACGATAGATTATCGGATATGATAAAAGACTTAAATGTCAAAAATAATGAGGAAATTATTGCAACAATTAATAACGATAGCAAGAATATAGAATTCTTTGATAATAAAGGGATGATAAAAAAATACAAATAAAAACGCATGGTAACATTTTGTAAATTGCATCGCGGTGTTCGATGCAGCTTGTCGCCTCGGATTCCCGCATGATTGTCTTCGTCCTCGCGGACAGACAATCACCCGCAATCCGCAACGACAACGTAGTGTGCCGAGAAGCAATGAATCGGCAAAATAAAGTTCATTGCATGCTGTAATTGAGATGGTGACATCTGCCATTTGGTAGGTGATTGGACACCGGTGTCGTTATGCAGGAAAGGGCATCAAACCACCTAAAGGTGCTGTGTTTAAGAGGCATGGTATTGAGCGTTTAGGAAAAAGCCTTATCACGAGTAAGGTCAGGTATGGATAAAGGAGATGAACTAACCGTAACCGCTGAAGAGGTGTCGAGAAGTGGCCACATCCAGCCGAAAGCTACGAAGTATGTGACGGAGTGAAAAGTAGTGTTTCAACAACACTAAGTCTGGAAGTCACCTGTTTACTATCCACACGGCTGGCGTCATTCAGGCGGCATGAACTTTATTCGGGCTTAATTACGGAACTCGGGAACCTGTCTGGCAATGTAAAGTGAAATGCACAATGGGAACACCCCAAAGGCAGAATAACGAAGTGCCATTCAGGGGCGGACTAACCCGTAGTAGCAATGAAGTTCCTGTAATGGGAATGGAGCGAAGGGGTTAGGTTATACAGTATCATAACATTTAACAACTCTGGAAAGAGGATGAATTTATGGAATGAGACAAAATCGGTACCGGTAAGCCGCGAAATGGTATGGGCGGCTTACAAGAAGGTGAAAGCCAACAAAGGGAGGGCAGGCGTTGATGAAATCAGTATGGAAGAATTCGATGCTGACAGGTCGAAACACTTGTATAAACTTTGGAACCGAATGGCATCGGGCAGCTATTTTCCACCACCTGTCAAAGAAGTGGGTATTTTCAAGAAAGACGGGGGAACCCGGAAGCTTGTTATACCAACCATTGCCGACAGGATAGGTCAGATGGTTATTAAAGATTACTTAGAGCCGAGGTTTGAAAAGATATTCAGTCCAAACTCCTATGGTTACCGACCCAACCGAAATGCCCATCAGGCACTTGATTCAGTTCGGAATAATTGTAGGAAGACAGACTGGGTACTCGACCTCGATATTAAAGGATTCTTTGATAATATTGACCACGGAAAATTGATGCTTGCCTTAGAGAAACATGTACCGGAAAACTGGTGTTTATTTTACATTAAACGGTGGTTGAATACGCCCGTGCAAAAGAAATCAGGCGAACTGGTTCAAAAGCAGGGCAAAGGAACACCACAGGGAGGTGTGATAAGTCCGTTACTGGCAAACTTGTTTCTTCATTATGCTATGGATAAATGGCTTGAACTAAAGCACAAAACAGTGAATTTTGAACGTTACGCCGATGATGCGATACTTCACTGTAAGAGCAAAGCCCACGCAGAGTGGTTGTTGGAAAAGATACGTGAACGTATAGCTGATTGTGGGTTGGAGCTTCATCCAGAAAAGACAAAACTGGTGTATTGTCGCGATTATAGACGTCAAAGCAAGTACCCAGTCGTTAAGTTCGATTTTCTGGGGTATTCGTTCCAGCCTCGCACAACAAAGTCGAAAAAGACAGGAAAACTGTTTCTTGGCTACGATTGTGCAATAAGCATCAGTTCGAAGAAACGTATTGCCAACAAAATGGAAGAGTTGAATATTGTAGGTCTTACTTTCAAAAGCATCGTAGGAGTAGCCCAATTTTTAAACCCGTTTATTCGGGGATGGGTAAACTACTACGGCAGATTTCGGAAGCACGAAATGAATTCAATCTTTCAGCTACTGCGAAAGCGATTAATACGCTGGGCAAGGAGAAGGTACAAACGCTACAAAACCAGTGTAAACCGTGCCTATAAATGGTTCGAAACTGTAAGGAAACAATTTCCAACGCTGTTTTACCATTGGCAAATAGGATTATGTGGATAAAGCGTTTA
>JAQIBY010000173.1 GCA_027858835.1 Bacteroidales bacterium
AAAAGCTTAATTGTTTTCTATTCGTGCATTCGTGGCTTATTCTATCGCGTCCAATTCATGCTTTATTTGCACATAGATATCCGCTGGTACTGATTTTTTCGCAACCACGCGTCTTCGCCACATCGCATTTACGCAATGTGCCAGCATTGTGCTATTATTGGAATTAGCAATCAAAAACAATCCCTCAAAAAACATCCCCTTTCCACTCAAAATATCCCTCATTTTTCTTAGTTTTGTTCTGTACTGAAGATT
This sequence comes from Bacteroidales bacterium, assembly GCA_027858835.1. Classification (GTDB taxonomy): domain Bacteria; phylum Bacteroidota; class Bacteroidia; order Bacteroidales; family ML635J-15; genus JAQIBY01. Next base: position 253 of record JAQIBY010000173.1, read on the forward strand.
AACGCGAATTATGAAAAAAATTCTGATTACCGGAGGCGCCGGTTTCATTGGTTCTCATCTTTGTGAACGGCTTTTAAACGAAGGCAATGAAGTCATTTGTCTGGATAATTATTTCACGGGGTCGAAACAAAACATTGTCCATTTATTAGACAATCCTTATTTCGAACTTATCCGCCATGATATTACCATGCCATTTTTTATTGAAGTTGATGAGATTTACAATCTGGCATGTCCCGCCTCTCCCATTCATTATCAGTACAATCCGATAAAAACTGTCAAAACATCGGTTATGGGAGCCATTAATATGCTTGGGCTTGCAAAACGGATTAAGGCAAAAATACTGCAAGCATCCACCAGTGAGGTTTACGGTGACCCACAAATTCATCCGCAACCGGAATCCTATTGGGGACATGTGAATCCTATCGGCTCCAGGTCATGTTACGACGAAGGAAAACGCTGTGCAGAAACCCTTTTTATGGATTATCATCTGCAAAACAATGTCGATATAAAAATTGTGCGGATTTTCAACACTTATGGACCACGCATGCACCCGAATGACGGTCGTGTCGTATCAAATTTTATCGTACAGGCGCTAAAAGGCGAAGACATCACAATTTATGGTGACGGCAAACAAACCCGCTCATTTCAGTTTGTAGATGATTTAATTGAAGGCATGATGCGCATGATGCAAACCGGCGACGACTTTCAGGGTCCGGTGAACATCGGAAATCCAGGAGAATTCACCATGCTTGAATTGGCAGAAACAATTATCCGTTTAACGGAATCGAAATCAAAAGTCTCATTTCATCCCTTACCGGCGGATGACCCGATTCAACGAAAACCCGATATCAGCTTAGCACAGGAAAAACTCAATAATTGGCATCCGAGCATTAATTTAGAACAAGGTCTAATAAAAACTATTGATTATTTTAAAACTCTTCTTGAATTATGAAAGGAATCATTTTAGCAGGAGGCGCAGGCACACGGCTTCATCCGATAACCCGAAGCATCTCAAAACAAATTATTCCGGTATATGATAAACCGATGATTTATTATCCTCTGTCCGTTTTAATGTTGGCAGGAATTCGTGAAATCCTCATCATATCGACACCTCACGATTTGCCTTTGTATGAAAATCTTTTCGGTGATGGAAAACAGTTAGGACTGGATCTCGAATATGCAGAACAAGCCTCACCTGACGGACTCGCACAAGCGTTTCTGATTGGTGAAAAATTCATTGGAAACGATGAAGTTTGCTTGGTACTTGGAGATAATATTTTTTACGGTCATGGTTTGGGCGGCACTTTGCTTGATTCGGCAAAACTCACTGATGGTGCCATTGTTTTCGGATATTACGTAACCGATCCGCATCGTTATGGAGTGGCTGAATTTAATAAAAATGGAAAGGTAATTTCCATTGAGGAAAAACCGGAAAATCCAAAATCAAATTATGCCCTTACCGGATTGTATTTCTATGACAATACGGTGGTTGAAAAAGCTAAATCATTGAAACCATCCAAGCGAGGTGAATTGGAGATTACCGATTTAAACAAATTATATTTAAAAGAAGATAAGCTGAAAGTCAATTTATTAAGTCGTGGAATGGCATGGTTAGATACCGGAACACCCGACTCATTGTTACAAGCATCAAATTTTATTGCAACTTTAGAAAACCGCCAAGGCTTGAAAGCTTCCTGCATTGAGGAAATTGCATTTAAGCGCGGTTTTATTGACAGAAAACAGCTCATTGATCTTGCAAAACCTTTGATGAAAAACAATTACGGTGAATATTTAATGCGCATCGCAAACGAAGAAAAATATGGAACTCATTAAAACGGATATCCCGGATTTAATTCTGCTAAAACCCAAGATTTTTGGAGATGATCGAGGCTACTTTTTTGAAAGCTGGCGGGATGAATGGTTGGAAAATCTGGGGATAAAAACCCGCTTTATTCAGGGCAATCAGTCCTCATCCAGACATGGTGTCATTCGTGGATTACATTACCAAATGCCACCACATCCGCAAGCAAAACTCATACGGGTATTGCAAGGAAAAGTGTTGGATGTTGCTGTAGATATCCGAAAAAATTCTCCGAGTTTCGGGAAACATGTTGCCGTGGAGTTGTCAGAAGAAAATAAACTGCAATTTTATATTCCACACGGATTTGCTCATGGATTTTCAGTGCTATCAGAACATGCCGTTATCGCCTACAAATGCGATGCATACTATCATCCGGAAACGGAACATGGAATTATGTGGAACGATTCACAATTAAACATTGATTGGAAAATTGATCCTAAAGCTGCCATCATCAGTGAAAAAGATAAAACAAATAAGCTTTTTTCAAAAGCGATTTATTATTAAACAGAAGCAATCATTCGTTTTGATTCAGGCTTTTTAGCAAAACATCATCCGGATTCACACTAAAGGCATAATTGCCAGCATGCAACAAACTGTGGTTTTTTTTCACATGCCCAATCGGTGCATTAAAAGCAATCGGAAATGAAAAATCTTTCACGGATTCTCGAATAATATCATAAGCGGAAAAGCCAAATTCCGGATCAGTCATGTCTGTAAACTGTCCGACAACTAATCCCGCAAGCTGATTAAACTTTCCTCCAAGCCTGAAATTTTGCATAATCCGATCCACATGATACAATTCCTCACACAAATCTTCCATGAACAGAATTTTTCCGCTCCAATCCAAATCATAAGGCGTTCCTCGCAATGCATACAACATGCTCAGATTGCCACCTACGAGTGGAGCTTCAACAGATCCGTCACGATTGAATTCATGTGTATTCCATTGAATTGAGCTGGTGTTTTGCAATAAAATCTGCTCAAGCGAATGAATTGCGACTGTATCACCGGCATGAAAATCCTTCGCCATGCAGCCATGAACAGACACAATCCCATGCTGAAATGCGGCTGCATGTAATGTGGTAATGTCGCTAAATCCAATCAGAAATTTCGGCTTGTTAATCATTCCGGTCCAATCCAGCTTATCCACTATTCGCATGCTTCCATATCCGCCACGCGCGCAAAGAATCGCAGCCACAGAATTATCATTCATTGCATCTTGTAAATCCTGATGGCGCTGTACATCAGTGCCGGCAAATTTATGATATTCAGACAAAGCATGTTTTCCAATCTCCACAAGAAAGCCTTGTTTTTCAAAATACTTAGCTGCACCCGAAACAAATTCAGATTGCACTTTTCCGGCAGGACTCACAATGCGAATTCTATCTCCATACTTAAGCGGTTTCGGAAATAACATGGACACAGATTAATAAGAGCCGGTTAAATTTTCATCAACCACAATAATAAAATCGGCAACTCCTGTATTCGATTCCTCCAAAATAGTAACATCAGATTGAACTACTGTACTAATGGTTTTTATTTGATAATCAGGATTTAATTTTTGTAAATACCACATAATTCCTTCATAATTATCGGAATGATAAGCGCCATTATAATGGATAAACTTACTTTCATCAGTCATATATTTAGCAATAAAATGAGCCATGGTTGCATCCTTAATTGCTTGTGCTTTCGGCAAATTCGGGTTTGCATGAGCAGGCATTCCACGACCTCCCATTTTCATCATGGCAGCATATCCCGGCAATTCAGGATCATATTTTACAGGAAGTGGAGCAATTGCACTTTTTGCGATATCACTCAAAGCCTCTAAGGCTTCAAACCCACCTTTAAACACCACTGAAGCATAACGTCGTGGAATATTTGCAGCAACAAATTGAAGCCCGTTTTCCTTTGCGAAATTCAATAGCGGTTTGTAATCCGTTTTATAATTTGGCCAAAGTCTCGCATCTGCTTCAAATTTATCCTCAGAAACCAATCCGTTAAGATACTCATCCAAAAGCACTTGCTGGTCTGCCTCAAACATTTCTGCACCAAGCACTAAGTTTTCACCGTGTTTTTCATGCAAAGATGCAGTCACTTCATATTCCATCCAATGTGATACCGGATTATTATGCAACTCGCCGAATAATGTAACATCTGCCAACTCAAGGGATTGTATCATCGCCTCATAAGTGACAGACTCTCCATTTTTATCAAAAATTTCATACACCGGCATATCCTGTGAAACCCCATTCAAGCTGAACAATGCAAATAAAATCATACTTAAATACTTCATATTCATTGTTTTTTTGTTTTTAAACCTGTTTTTTACTAATTTTATTTGGTCGAAAATACACAAAACTATTATGAAACGAAAATGCTTAGAATGCGGAGAAATTTTTGATGGTCGCTCAGATAAAAAATTCTGTACTGATCAGTGTCGAAACACTTACAATAACAGTCTCAAAAAAGATTCCAACAATCAGATACGGTGGATCAATAATATTTTGCGTAAAAATCGACGCATACTCGAATCATTAAACCCACATGGCAAGTCAAAAGTTCAAAAACAAGTGCTTCTAGATAAGGGATTCAATTTTGATTACCTGACAAACATCTACGAAACAAAAAAAGGAGGAGTTTACAAATTCTGTTACGATCAGGGATACATAGATCTTGAGGACAATAGCATTGCGATTGTAACCCGGAAAGAATACGTATGACAGCAGTCAGGGGCTAAGTGTTACCTGCCAGCCGGCAGGCTGGGGTGTTAGGGGTTAGGTAAACTGTGCTAAACGGCAAGCTAGCTGCTGAAATCCAACAGATTTCTCACCCCTTCTTTCATCGGGGTTCGAAATGACATTTTTTCGGAATTTTTGGGAGGAAAAAGGGCGATGACATTTTGGTAAATCTAACACTTTGTCATCGCCCTTTTTCCCATCCCGCAAGATAATTCAGTCATTTCGATGGGGGTACGACTGAGCGATGTACAGAGCCGGTCGAAGTGAAATCTTTGAGGAAATTCTCCGTTTTTTTTACTTCGACATTCGATATTCTGTGTTCTGCGGTTCGATATTCCTGAAAGGAAATAACAAAACTTGTCCGGCGAAGACGGATAACAAATCACAAAAAATCGGCAATATTTTATTAAAATTGAACGTTTTTAATCAATCAAGGCGTATATCGTATTTATTTTACCATATTTCCATACTGTTATATGAAACATTTCATCCTTAGCGTGCTGTTATTTACAGCTTTCGGACTTAGTTTTGCTCAAGAAACCACTTTTACGGGTCGTGTGATAGAAAAAGACACAAAACTTGTCGTTCCCTTTGCAAATATCTTAGTCATCAACCAACAAGATTCCATTTTGTCTGCTGCTTTGAGTAATAATAAGGGTGAATTTAAACTCAAACTAATCCCGCAAGACAATTTACACCTGCGATTAACCGGTATCGGATACAAAAACACCGATTATCCTTTGGACATCAGCAATCCGGAACTCGGGGATCTGTTCATCGAAAAGGATATTAAAATGCTGGAAGATGTTGAAGTGTCTGCGCAAAACACCGTGGTTCAAAAATTTGACCGTAAAGTTTACAGCATGAATGAAAACAAAAAAGCATCGGCAAAAGACATTTATGATTTATTAAGAACTTTACCCGGCGTGAGTGTTGATGAGCAAAAAAATGTCCGATTTAAAGGTGCAGAAGCAAGTATTTTAGTTGATGATATGCCTGCCGAATATTTATATCCCGATTTGGAAATGATTCCTGTGCAGATGGTCGAAAAAATTGAGCTGATTGATGCATCAATGCAAACCGGGGAAATCGGCAAAGGAGGAATTATCAATATCCGAATGCAAGTGCAAAAAGAAGACGGACTCAGCGGAGTTGCAAGCTTGAGAGGTTCACTTGAAAAAGACAGACTGAACTCCGGAAATGCCTATCTTAATTTGAATCTTAAAGCTGACAAATGGGTTTTCTTTAATAATGCTTACTTGATGCAAGGTCGTTGGGCAAGCGAAACCGAATCTAATGGCGTATTGGAATTTGACGATATTAATTATACATCGAATTCCGTCTCAAATTACGATTACAGCTATGCCTATTTAATGGATTATCTCGGTGCGCAATATAATTTCAATAAAAACACAAAACTCGTACTTGCCCTTGGAATAAACGGCAACCAAAGCACGAGCACAGGTGGCGGGCAAATGACACAACTCGTTGACGACCAAATATACCGCAAATACGATCGAAACAACAACAGTATAAATGAACAAATCAGAGGCAATGCATATGCTTTTTTTCGACACAGTTTTGATACTACTTTACGGGAAATAAAAATTTACACAAGCGTCAATTTACCGCAATTCAACCAATACAACTCAAGTACAAACACTTACAATTATCAAGTCCAAAACTTTGCCCCCACAGACAGCATTCTTTCAACAGCAACAATTGACCATAACAAACGATTTTCGCTATACAGTGGTGCATATTACAATCACCCCATCAATGAAAAAACCAGATGGAATGCAAATTATCGTGCATCATTATCCAATTCACTGCAAGATGACAACGAGTATTATCAGAATGAAATATTGTATCTACCTGAGTCCACAAAAGAAAGCGGAATAAGTTTCAACCAATTTTTGTCGGTACGCTTGGGGACGAAACTGGGTAAGTGGAAACTGGATGCGGGAATCAATCAACAGCATTATCATTACGATTTTACGATCCATAATTACAATGAAGATTTAAGCGACACGACAGCATACATCATGGCGGATTTTTATAATATTTTACCCTCAGCAACCATTATGTTTACCATTGACAGCTTGCAGGATTTAAAACTATCTTACTCACGTACAGCACGTGCGCCATGGTATTCACAGCTCAACCCGATTTTGTTTAAACGGAATCCGTATTCATGGTCGCAGGGAAATCCGGATTTAACACCAATCGTACATAACAATGTTTATCTGGGATATTCACTGAATAAGCCCATGTGGAATTTATCCGCCGATTTATTTTACACGCAAACCAATAATGATGTTGCCTATTTGCAAATCCCCATCAGTGAATCCATCCATTTATCCTCACCTGAAAATTATGCATACAATAGCCGGCTAGGAATTGATCTCGGTGGGTACTTGTCTATCAATGGGAAATACAATTTCAATTTGTCGGGCAGCTTTTACCACTCAGAAATTGATAGCGGGAATTTATCAGACGCCCTGGAAAATTTAGGCATCACACCGGAAAATGTAAAACAAAAGAATTTCGGATACAACATAAAACTCTCCACAGATGTCTCATTTTCTAAAAATACCTCCGCGATGTTTTATGTAAATTATACAAGTCGAGAATACAGCCTAAGCGGATATGAATTTGATCAAATCAGCTCATCAATCAATATGACACAACGATTTTTTGACAGACGTTTAACACTATCGGTAGGCATCAACAACTTACTGAATGACCTAATGCCACGCGGATCTTATTACGATTACATGAATCAAACTTACACTGAAGACATTTTGTATTCTACCCAAATTCAGCGCATGCTGTTTGTTTCTTTAAAATACCGATTTAATAAAGGAGACAGAAACACCGGACAAGTCGGGCAAGATGTAAATTAAATTAAAACAGCCCGCCAATGGCGGGCTGTCTAATATATTGATAAAACTCCCGTTCCCCGAGAGTTTTGGCAAGGGCCGACTAATTAAAATCGGCCGAGATTTTAGTCATTAATTCCTTAAATTCTGATTCCGTCATCTGCACGCGTGGATTGGTGAAATGCACGTCTTTCTCTGCGTCTAAGGGAATAAGATGTACATGTGCGTGAGGCACTTCCAACCCGAGCACAACCACAGCAATGCGTTTACATTCCACATTTTTCTCAATTGCTGTGGCAACGCGCTTTGCAAAAGCCATCAAGCCGGTATAAGTTGCATCATCCAGATCAAAAAGATAATCCACTTCTTTTTTAGGAATCACAAGTGTGTGCCCTTTTTTCAATGGATTAATATCAAAAAACGCAAGGAAATTATCATCCTCGGCAATTTTATATGCCGGAATCTCCCCTGCTGCTATTTTTGAAAAAATACTCGCCATAATTACATGCTAATTTCAACAATTTCAAACTGCATTTTCCCGTTAGGCACTTCAATTTCAGCAATATCGCCAACTTTTTTACCTAATAGCCCTTTGGCAATGGGAGTTTCAATTGAAATTTTTCCCTCTTTTAAATTGGCTTCACTTTCAGCAACCAACTGATATTGCATTTTCGCGTTTGTCTTTGTGTTTTTAATCGTTACTTTATTTAAAATCTGTACCGAACTGGTATCAATTCGCGACGGGTCAAGCACTCGGGCAGAATGTATTGAATCCTGCAACTGAGCGATACGCATTTCAAGCATTCCCTGAGCCTCTTTTGCAGCATCATATTCCGCATTCTCTGATAAATCTCCTTTATCCCTTGCTTCAGCAATCTGACGAGATATTTCAGGACGTTCAACCGATTGCATTTGGTTCAACTCGGCTTTCATTTTATCCAAGCCTCCCTGGGTTACATATGTTGTTTTTGCCATTTTTATACGGTTTAAAAAATACAATAAAAAAGAACCCCCTACACATAGTGGGGATTCACATAATGCAAATGTAACTAATTAATTTATTTTACCAAATAATCTTTAGTGAAAAGAACTATAACAAGCTAATTTTCTGATTTTTATAAACTATAAATATTCATGTATTATATTGGCACATCAGCCGCAAACGCGCAAAAACCGCCGCCGGCTGTCGGTCTCCGTTCATAGCTGCCAACAGCTCTGCAACACTTGTAGCTTGCCTGCATGGGCTTCCCGTTTCGTTTTTTGCTAAAAAAAATCAAAAAAACTCACGGGCAAAGCCTTCGGTCGCCATGCCTTCAAGCCAAGTGTATGGCATCGCTGTTAGCAGGCTGTTTCACTACGCCCTTGTGCGGGCATTGTGCCAGTTTATTCACTCAGTGCACCAAACCACTTCACAACTTTCTCTCCTATTCCGGGAGCATCAATATGCACAATATACATTCCTCC
>JAQIBY010000030.1 GCA_027858835.1 Bacteroidales bacterium
TTTTCTATTCATTGGGCATCGTTCCGTACTCCTCGAATCTCCTCGTACCTGCGGGTCGAGTAGTTAAAAACTCCACTGATGCCTCAATGAATAACGAAAAATCCGCGAATGCGCCAGAGCTCGTGTCCAGCTAGCGAAGTAAAATAGTAGAATAAAGCTACGTACTTTGGATACTGCATTATAAGTTGTAACCGAACGTTTTTATTCCTAGCCTTCCGGAAACAAGCGTCCACTAGCCTTCTGGCAGAAGGCTTCCTCCGCATCAGCCCCAAATTGTGGACGGGTCACCCAAATTCCAAATTTTAAAAACATAATTTATTGATAATCAGATGTGTTTTTGGAGGGCGTTGTTGTGGTGCACAAAACAGGATGAAAAATGGCATTGGTCAAACTGGATTCAAACAAAAAACTCTCCGACAAAGTATGTCGGAGAGTTTTTACTATAACCAAAATCAAATGTTTATTCTTTGTCTTCGTATTCTTTCAGAATTTCCTCCACTTCTTCAGGAGAAACACGACCATAAGTCTTATCACCGATTAACACAACCGGTGCCAAACCACATGCGCCAACGCAGCGCAAACACGAAAGTGAGAATTTTCCATCCTTAGAAGTTTCTCCAACTTCAATTTTCAGTCCTTTCTTAAATTCTTCCAATACTTTTTCGGCACCACGAACATAACAAGCAGTTCCGGTACAAATCGAAATCGGGTAACGGCCTTTCGGTGTCATTGTAAAGAATGAGTAGAACGTTACCACTCCAAATACCTTCGCAGTGGAAATATTCAATTCATAAGCAACAACTTCCTGAATCTCAGCCGGTAGGTATCCAAAATGCTCCTGACATTTATGCAAAACGTTAATTAATTCACCGGGAGCATTGTTGAAAGCAGAACAAATTTCCTGAATTTTCTTAATATCTGCTTCTTTGAGTTTTATTTTTACACTAGACATAATGCGAGGTTTTTAGGATTCAATAAATGTTGATTTCTTTTTATCAAAATAACTTGTGTGCAATAAATGATGTGCTTTTTCGCTCATCGGCTCACCGAGGAAATCTTCATACAATTTGATAATTTCCGGATTCATGTGAGACTTACGAATCGCTTTTCCTTTGTCTTCTTCGTAAATTGCAGCAGCACGCTTTTTGATAATTGAACTGTCACCATGATGCAGCGGTTGTCCGCCTCCACCAACACATCCACCAGGACAAGCCATGATTTCAATGGCATGGTAATGTGATTCTCCTCGTTTTATTTCTTCGAGCAGTTTTCTTGCATTGCCAAGTCCGTGAGCAATACCAATATTAATCGGCAAACCGTCAAAGTCAATGGTAGCAGAACGCACACCGTCAAATCCTCGCAATTCTTCAAAATCAAGTTTCGGAAGGTCTTTTCCGGTATGTACTTCGTAAGCAGTTCTTACAGCAGCTTCAATTACACCACCCGTCACACCGAATATTACACCAGCACCTGTTGATTCTCCCATGGGACGGTCAAAATCTTCATCAGGAAGATTTTTCAGATCGCCAATGCTTTGTTTAATTAGGTGTGCTAATTCACGGGTTGAAATTGAATAATCCACATCTGGATTTCCGTCAACTTTAAATTCATCACGTTGTGCTTCATACTTTTTAGAAAGACAAGGCATGACAGATACAACCACGAGATCTTCACGTTTAACCTGAATTTTATCAGCGAGATAGGTTTTAGCAATTGTACCAAACATTTGCTGTGGTGATTTTGCTGTTGACGGAATATCTTTCATTTCCGGGAAATTATGTTCAAAGAACTGTACCCAAGCCGGACAACAAGAAGTAAGGATTGGTAATTTTACGGATTTGTCACCCTTCAGAAATTTTGACAAACGACCGAGCAACTCAGTTCCTTCTTCCATTATGGTAAGATCGGCAGCAAAATCGGTATCAAATACTTGATCGAAACCGAGACGACGCAAAGCAGAAACCATTTTTCCGGTAACCAAAGTCCCGGGTTCCATACCAAATTCTTCGCCCAATGCGGCACGTACTGCCGGAGCAGTTTGTACAACCACGGTTTTTTTCGGGTCAGCCAATGCTCTTACCACTTTGTTCGTGTGGTCAACTTCAGTTAATGCACCGGTTGGACATACGGCAACACATTGTCCGCAATATGTACAGGGTGATTTTTCCAAATCTTGTTCATATGCAGGTGCTACAACCGCTTCAAATCCGCGATAAATTCCAGATAATACACCACAAGTTTGTACATCGTTACACATGGTTTCGCAACGACGACACATGATGCATTTGTTTATATCCCTGATAATTGACGGGGAATAATCTTCTTTGTAAGTTGATTGTTCACCTTTATAATGAATTTCACGAATACCGAGATCCTGCGCCATTTTTTGCAAATCACAGGTTCCGTTTTTCGCACATATCAGGCAATCGAACGGATGGTCTGAAAGAATGAGTTCCATCACTGTTTTCCGTGCATTAATGACACGCGGGGTGTGGGTTTTAATACTCATTCCTTCCCAAACTTTTGTCACACAAGAGGGAGCAAGATTATTTCTGCCTTCAACCTCTACGGTACACAAACGGCATCCGCCGGGATTGTGCTCAATACAAAGATCTTCGAGCTCCATGTAACAAAGTGTTGGAATGGTAATTCCTTGGTCACGGGCAGCTTTGAGAACCGTTGTTCCCGCTTCTACCTGCAGCGGTCTTCCGTCTATACTTATATTTACTTTAGCCATTACTGATTCTCCTTTTTTAGTTTATGCTGATTGCATTAAATTTACATTTTTCAAAGCAGGCATTGCATTTGATACAAATATCCTGATTGATTTCATGTGGCATTTTGCGCTCACCTGAAATCGCATTTACCGGACAAACTCTTGCACAAGCAGTACATCCCACACAAGCTTCAGGATCAATAATATATTGTTTCAATGCAGCACACTGTCCGGCACTGCATTTTTTATCGGTTACGTGCTCAATATACTCATCCCAAAAGTTGCTCATTGTTGACAATACGGGATTTGGTGATGTCTGACCCAGTCCGCAAAGCGATGTATCTTTAATGACTTCACTTAAGTTACGCAAGAGGTCTAAATCCTCCATTGTACCTTTCCCTTCGGTAATTTTTGTGAGCAATTCATATAAACGCTTATTTCCGATCCGGCATGGTGAACATTTTCCGCAGCTTTCCTCAACCGTAAATTCTAGATAAAATTTGGCCATGGAGACCATACAATCATCTTCATCCATCACAATCATACCACCTGATCCCATCATTGAACCGACAGCAATCAGGTTATCAAAATCAATGGGAGTATCAAGATGTTTTTCTGTCAAACAACCACCTGAAGGGCCTCCGGTTTGAACCGCTTTGAATTTTTTCCCATCTTTAATCCCGCCGCCAATTTCAAAAATAACTTCGCGAAGGGTAGTTCCCATCGGCACCTCAATCAATCCCACATTATTAATCTTACCGGCCAATGCAAACACTTTCGTTCCGGAAGATTTTTCAGTCCCGATTGATTTATACCATTCAGCACCTTTAAGAAGAATAACGGGGACATTTGCAAATGTTTCCACATTATTCACGTTGGTCGGCTTTTTAAGATAACCAGATTCTGCAGGGAATGGGGGTTTCACGGTAGGTTCTCCGCGCTCACCTTCCATAGAATGGATAAGTGCAGTTTCCTCACCGCAAACAAATGCACCGGCGCCGTAGCGAAGTTCAATTTCAAAATCGAAACCACTACCCAAAATATCTTTGCCAAGGAAACCATACTCCTCAGCTTGTTTCATTGCGATTTTAAGACGCTCAATTGCAAGTGGATATTCGGCACGGATATAGATTAATCCTTTATTTGCACCGGTACTGTATCCACAAAGCGCCATTGCTTCAAGTACTGAATGGGGATCACCTTCCAAAATGGAACGATCCATGAAAGCACCCGGGTCACCTTCGTCGGCATTACACACGACATATTTTTGATCGGATGCGTTTTTTGCAGCAAATTCCCATTTTAAACCTGCAGGGAAACCACCGCCCCCTCTACCACGTAAACCGGAATCTTTCATTACGGCAATTACCTGATCGGGCGACATTTCTACTAAAGCTTTACCAAGTGCCTGATAGGCATCTTTAGCAATTGCTTCGTCAATATTTTCAGGATCAATAAATCCGCAATTACGCAAAGCGATGCGCAATTGTTTTTTATAAAAACCCATGTGTTTTGAATCTGCAATATGCTCCTGATTATCAGGATTAACATATAACAGACGATTCACTCTACGTCCTTTGATGATATGCTCATCAATAATTTCTTTTACATCCTCAGGAGTAACCTCCACATAGAATGTATTGTCCGGCATGATTTTCACGATAGGACCTTTTTCACAAAATCCGAAACAACCGGTTTGAATGACTTGAATTTCATCACTCAATCCTTTGGTTTCCAACTCCGTTTTCAGGTTGTCGAGAATCATCTCACTTTGTGAAGCACGGCAACCCGTACCACCACAAACGAGAATATGCATCTTATAATTGGCCATTCGATACGTCCTCCTTTTTATTTATTATCTATGGTTTCATAATTCTGTGGAATAATTCCATCCACCAACTCTCCTTTTTTGATATAAAGCTCGATGATTTTATCGGCTTTTTTGCTGTCAACATATCCGTAAACAACAGGCTCCTGACCGGGCAGCTGAACCTCAATTGTAGGCTCTGCATAACAATACCCCATGCAACCGGTCTGAGTAACCACTGCATCAATATTGCGTTTTCCCAGTTCATTCACAAAAAACTCCATGATTTCCTTCGCGCCGGAAGCAATACCACAGGTCGCCATTGCAACTTTAATCTGAACCAGAGATTCAGGGTTGTCGGCCTTGTCTCTTAAATTCAGCTTAGACCTAACCTCGTCTTGTTTCTTTTTAAGGTCTGCTAATGATTTAATTTTTGCCATTTTAATTCCTCCAAATATTTTAGACATTCAATATAGTACAAGTATATTACACTGCAAAATTACATAATTTTTGTTAATTCCATAACATTGTTATTTGTTTAACAACATGTTTTACAACTACTCGTCTGTCATAAAAACAATCTGCTAGAAATCGCGCATTGAACACGCTATCAATCAGTACTTTTACGATGCATAAATTAAGGGATTTGAAATCTTATGCGGATGTGTTTATCAACATAAAAAACTACTTGCTTTTCGAATGCGCACTAATTCGCCGAGATTTTCTTTCACATATGCTCTGATAGCTGCTGATATTTCAGCATTTTGCAAGTCAGTTATACCTTCAGCAGCAAGTTCTGCTGTGCTCACGGTAAATTTTTCGCTATCGATTTCATACTCAAATGAAATTTGCAGATTAGGATTTGCAATAAATAACAAAATTAAATATCCGGGGATGTCTCCGAGCGGCAAGCAATCAATATGATTTGTCATATACTTTGCTTTGATTTTTGTTCCTTTTCCGAGCTCAGACTCAAGTTGAAATTCGCCACCGGTTTGTTCGGTTGTCATCTTTAAAAAGGGCACACCCAAACCGACTTTTCGGGTGGTCCTGGTTGTAAAAAAGGGATCGGTAATTTTCTCAATCATTTCAGAAGACATTCCGTCACCATCATCACAAATACAAAAAGCCAATTCATTGTCTGATTGACTTTCAACAAAAGAAATATCAATATTTTTAGCATTTGCCCGAATTGAGTTTTGGGCAATATCCATCATATGCATTGCAATATCAACCATTCAATTCAAAATAATTTTCGGAATCTATACGAAATGCTGCTGAAAAATTCTCCCAGTCGAGGGAATGCATATAAAATTTCGTGTGGACTTTGGCAATATCATTTAAAAAATGTGCGTCGGAACTTTGAATGAAGAAGTGTGATGCCAACTCGGGTCGAATGCTCTTGTATGTAGATAGACAGGTATTCGGGGATAGTTCCAGAGCATTATAATTCAAGCCGTAGGGTAGGAACCCGAGCTGGCTGATCACACTATTTTTAGTTTTATCTATATGGGCAGGAACAAATATTCCACCCAATTCTATCACTTGTTCGGCGATTGCCTCTAAAGGCTGTTTTAACGCCGCCACTAATAAACGACTTTCTTCGTAATTTATTGTATCAAACTTATCAACAGCCACCTGAAATCCAAATTTCGCAGGATTGTTTTCAATATCAGTGAGATGCGTATCCAAATATGATTGAAAAATGTCCAAACTGTTAATATCCGGAAAGTATCCAAGACAATGGACTTCTTCCTCAGACGTCATTTCACAACCCGGGATGACAAATAAATTAGTGTTTTCAGCTATCTCCATACATGTTTTCACATTGCGTGTTGAATTATGATCCGTGATTGCAATCATGTCTAAACCACTTTCTACGGCTTGACGAACAATATTTCGCGGACTCATATCCAAATCTCCGCAAGGAGACAGACAAGTGTGAATATGTAGATCAGCTTTAAACATCTTCATTTTACGAATTCAAATAGTCAAATAACAAACCAACGGTTTCAAACGCTGCACGTTCGCTGGCAATGATATTAACATTTTCTTTCTCAGCTTGTTCAATTACATCCTGAGAAACTTTTCTTTCATTCACTACAACAATTGCACTAAGCTCTTTAAGCGAAGCAACTGCCACAATGTTTTTATGTGCTTGAGATGTCACCCAAATCATGTTTTCTTTGGCTTTTCCCATCACGTCACTGAGTAAATCGGAAACATAAGCCGATTCAGGAGTGCGGTTAAGCCGTGTCTCATCGGTCAGGGCAACAAAGCCCAAATCATCTACTAATTGTTTAAGCGTCAATGTTTCCATTTTTATCAACATATTTATTTAGTCGGTTTTTACCCCAGATTTTTTCAATCATTTGAAAGGCTTGTTCCGGACTAAGTTTATAATTCTTTTCCATAATTCGCTGCACAAAAACGCAATGCGACATGCTGGCTTTGTTTTTCACAATATCTTCTGCCAAACTTCGGCAAGTTGGTGCGCCACAAGCTCCACAATCAAACCCTGGCAAATAAGCAGCAATGGTTTTTAATCGATCCATTTTCTGCAATGCTGTTTCCATATCCTTATCAATCAGCATTTCCGAACGCGGCAAAATCGGGTCAGTAGAAAGGTTTTTCGACAGCTCTGATGCACTTTCCATCAGCGGATTATTAAGTTTCTGATTTAATTTCAACAAAACCTCAAGCCGATTTTGACGAGATTCCAATCGTTCAACGGTAAGAAATCGATTTCCGGGGCAAAGGATTCCTCCTGCACAACCTTGATCACAAGCCCTAAGCTCAAGGAAATCGATTTCTGATATTTGTCCGGACTCAAGCTTCTCTAAGAATTCAAGCACATTTTCCATCCCGTCAATTGCCAGAGCCCGACCGTTAAAATATTTTCTTTCATATCCTGACAATGACCAATTTACCGAATCAGGTGACAAATCTGCCATCTGTTTTCGGCATTGATTTTCATCATCGCTCACTAAAATCTGATACACCTTATTATAAAGTGAATTCATATTAAAAACTCCATCTATCGGAGACTCCCTCTCTCCTTCCGGAGCCTTTGCAGCAACAATTTTAGATGCACATGGTGTAATATAAAACACACCGGGTTTCCTGACATCTGATTGTTCGTTTTGAATTTTTGCTTTGCAATAATTTGCGGCAATATCATGTGGTGCTTTTAGTTGCAAAATATGATCCGTTAAGGACGGAAAAGCCACCTGTATTAAACGCACAATTGCCGGACAATAAGAGCTGATGCGGGGCTTTAATGAATCCAATTTATCAGATTGCCTTTGGTATTCAGCCTTCATTAAATCCACAGCATGTTCTACCTCAAATACTTCGTGAAAACCTAGCTGATGTACAGCTTGCAGAATTCTACTCGTTGTAAATTCGGCAGGAAACTGTCCAATAAAAACGGAAGGAATCAATGCGAAACGATGGTCAAATTCCTGCATTACTTTCAATTCATCATCACGAACATAAATTGCATCCACCGGGCAAACACGATAACATTCCCCGCAATCGACACAGCGCTCAGGACGAATATTTGCATGTCCGTCAATGATTCGAATTGCCTGTGTAGGACAAACTTTCATACAATGTGAGCAACCGATACATGTTGTTGTATCGACCTGAATTGCATGCGTATATTTATCCTTAGCCATCATATTAAAACTTCACGATTATTTCAATTGTTGTTCCTTTACCCGGGATAGATGAAAGCTTCATTTCGTCAGTATTGCGCTTAATATTCGGCAAACCCATTCCGGCACCAAAACCCATTTCCCTCACTTTATCAGATGCAGTTGAAAACCCCTCCTGCATTGCCTGCTCGATATCTTCAATTCCAGGACCTTCATCTACTATACAAATCTGAATTTTGTCAGATTCAATATTTACTGTCATCTCACCACTAAAAGCATGTGCTACCACATTCACTTCAGCCTCGTAAAGCGCAACAGCAATGCGACGAATAATCATAGGTGAGATATTAAGTTGTTTCAACACCTTTTTCACCTCTGAACTTGCTGTTCCGGCTCCGGAAAAATCTCCACCTTCTATGTGAAATTGCATTTCCATTAATACACTGGTTTAATTCCATTTTCGTATAATCGCCCTGAAGCCGCAAACATTGAAGAGGAGCAAGAGATTACAGCAATGCTATGTTCTTTTGCCAATTTCAACATCTCATTCGTTACGCGCTTTCCCCTGGCAACAACAACACAGTAAACATTTGACATTTCCGCAGTCCGAATGGTCTGCAAAGTGGACAATCCCGTTAAAAGAATCATTCCTTCTTTATCAATTGTCAACACATCACTCATCAAATCAGATGCAAATGCATGGGAGAAATCCTGATCCGGTGCTGTTCCATTCAGAATTATTCCGTTTACGAGCCTATTTATTTGATGTACTGTCACCATAGTATTATTTACTGCTGCAAATATAATGTTATTTCCGTAACGCTGTTAATATTTTAACAATGTTTTATAACATGACAATCACTTTGAGTTATTTATTCCTGATTTACAATGATTTACAAATAGGATAATATGTGATTTAATCTCATAAAAACAAATTCTGTTTCATCCTTTAAGATTTTACAACTGTTTAAGTCCCATTTTAATAACCTTTTCATGGTCAAAAGCAAGTTCAGGTAATTCATGAACCGAATACCATTTTGCATCGTCTGCATCATCACCTCCGGTTACGGGAATTATTTCAGAAATCGTTAATTGAAAGACAACGGTAATGTTTCTTCCTCTCGGATCACGTCCTGGATTCCCGAAAGTATACAATTGCTTAAATCCACCGAGTGACAAACCGGTTTCTTCGCTCAACTCACGGGCAACTGCATTGTCAAGGGTTTCATCCATTTCCACAAAGCCTCCTGGCAATGCCCACATTCCTTTAAACGGTTCATTTCCACGACAAATCAACAACACGTGTTTGTCAGATGGATTTCCTGCAAATACAAGCGCATCCACAGTGACCATTGGTCTTGGGTATTCATAAGTATAACTCATATCAATTAACTTTCAAACTAATTGTCAAAATTATCAGGATCGAAATCTTCATTTAAAAAAAACCGACTACCGTCCATATCAACTTGAATCCGTAGAATTTCAGCTAACACAAAGTTAATCAATACCCTACGCAAAACGCTCGGCTTTATGCTTGTTCTTTCACTCAATTCGGTATGGGTTTGCAAGGGATGGTTTTCAATTACATCTAATAAATCCTTTTCTGCATCCGCGTAACGAATAAAAGCACCCTGTTTATTCCCCTGCATTTTCCAGACGTTCAGCAAAATATCATCTGCCACCAGATTATTGTCCTGATATCGTACATAAGCTCGCCAAGCACCATCGGGATCGGGAGCCAACACCGGGCGATTTTCACTTACGGGAATAATAACCTCCAGAATTTGTTTTCCCTGTATATTGTGCGGATTTGCCTTTAACTTCAGTGCCGGTTTACAAAACATTTCTGCTGCAGTATCAATCATGTAATATTCTTCTTCTGATCGAATTCCTGCAATCCGACCATTGTCCTTCACGCCGATTAATAAGCGTCCACCGTCAGTATTCGCAAAAGCAGAAAGGGACCTGGCAATTTTTTTGGCATCATTAACCTGAAATTTAAAATCGAGCTTCTGATGTTCTCCCTGTGCGATAAGATCTAGTATATG
Source organism: Bacteroidales bacterium (assembly GCA_027858835.1). Lineage (GTDB taxonomy): Bacteria > Bacteroidota > Bacteroidia > Bacteroidales > ML635J-15 > JAQIBY01. Next base: position 10,231 of record JAQIBY010000030.1, read on the forward strand.
CCTTGACATACTGCAAAATTAAAAAAGATATTGTGACGGGAAAGCTATAAACTAAGAATACCGAATAAAAAAAAAGCTGACTACAAGAATGTAGCCAGCTAACTCACAGCCCCAATACATCCTATCAGGATTATTGTTTTAAAATCTTTTCACTTGTTTTATTTCCATTTGCATCAATTGCAATTAAATAATATAATCCGGAAGGTAAGTGTTCCATTTCAACAGATTGTTCATCATTGCCTGCGATACTAATAATTTTCAACGCTTGTCCTGCTGCATTTGTCAGTTGCATTTCCAATGCAATGGCTTGATTATTTCTCACATTTAAACTTGAAACGACAGGATTCGGATAAACAGAGATTTCAATTTCAATATTGTTTTGAATCGTAACAGCCAACATATTAAAAGTCTCGTATGCACCATCAAAATCAGTTTGTTTTAGACGATAATATGCTGTCCCATTAATTGGTGAATAATCCATATACTCATAGCTTAATACTCGGTTTGAATTACCGGCACCATCAATATAAGCAATGTCTTCCCAGTTTTCACCATCAGCAGAACGTTGAATTGTGAAAAACTCATTATTGATTTCTGAAGCGGTTTCCCACTGAATTAATACAGCGTCATTTTCTGCTTTTACATCAAAGCTTAATAATTCGATAGGTAAAATAGAAGGGTCCGCTTTTGCGAGAATAAATTCATAGTGTGATGCTGCTCCGTCAATATAGAAGGATACGGTTGAATCTGCAATATTTTGAAAGATATCAACCAAGTCCCAATCACCAGCAACATTATTACGTGAGGCGACTGTCAATGAATCATTAATAATAATATTGGTATTTTCAGTAAGGCTTTTTTCATATCGGAAGTTCGTGTTATTTTTCGCACCCACGACAAAAACGCCCCAATAGTAATTGTCAATAATCTCTACAATATCACTTGATACAGTATTTAAAGATGCCGGAGCCTCAGATACTTTATAAATATGTACTCCATCAGGTTTTCCTGAAAAATCTGAAAGCCTTACGATATGATCATCTGAATTCAAAACCAATTCATCACCACCATAAGTGTAAACACTTTCATCGCCAACGGGGGCAGTGCTAAGTGCAGTTATATTATTAGCAACTGTTGCATTGTAATTATTAGCCTCATCAATCAAGACACCTGCATCGAAGTTGTCAAATTGATAATAAGCCAACAATCCGGTCTCATCACTTACATTAAGCTTACGAGTCATTCTTTCACGAATTTCAGTTTCTGATAAAGCGCGATTCCAAATTGAGATTTCATCAATATCTCCATTAAAATGTCTACCATTATTGTAAGCTGCCCAGTTTCCGATTCGGGTTACAAAATCTGACTGATACGCTCTAATATTTGCATTGCGATTCTGATGTGCTTCTTCTATTCCATTTATATAAAAGCGTTGAACACTTCCATCATAAGTGGCTGCAAAATGCATCCAAACACCTTGCTCAACTTTTGTTTTGGACCACAGATGTCTTCTCCCATCGGTCAATTCAAGTGCAAATTCCAATTTATTGTTATTTTTGTCATGTTGAATCCAAAACTGACCTCGGTCGCCACTATTTTCTGAATTATTGGTAATAATGTTTGCCCAATCCTCACCGGTTTTCGGATCTATATTCCATTTAATCCATCCCATTATTGTTATTTGATTGGTAAATCCGAAATCAACGGCACCAACTTCAACAAAATCGTCTGTTCCATTAAAACTGTAAGTACTATTTGCTCCTTGAGCAAAAATTAATGAGCTAATAAATAAAGCTAGAATTGTGGCAATTAAATTTTTCATTTTCTGTGGCGTTTTTGATAATTACAATTACAAAATACGCCCAAACCAAGCGGTTTAAAAAGTTCTTTTGATGAATGCCATGTAGGAATTGACATAGAAGCTGATATCGTACATTAAGGGAGTTTGCACTTTGATGAATTGCTAAAAATCATTGATGAATACGGACTATTATTTCATCAAACAAAAAAAGCCACCCGCCTACTGGCGGACAGCTTTTTCTAAGAATTATAGTGTAAGAAATCGTTTATTCAAATTTTTTGAATACTTTTTTGATAATTTCAATTCCCTCACGCAATTGTTCTTCTGTAATGATGAGCGGAGGCGCAAAGCGGATAATGTGCTGATGCGTTGGTTTTGCCAAAAGGCCTTCATTTGCCAATTCAACACAAACGTCCCAAGCTTCTTTTCCATCTTTAGGATTTACAACTACTGCGTTGAGTAATCCTTTACCTCTGACGAGTCCAATCATATCAGAATCAATTACCCGCATTTCATCACGGAATATTTTTCCGAGTTTTTCAGCTTTTTCAGCGAGTTTTTCTTCTTTGACAACCTCGAGCGCAGCAATTGCAACTTTAGCAGCAATTGGGTTTCCACCAAAAGTAGAACCATGTTCACCCGGTTTAATAACGAGCATAATATCATCATCCGCAAGCACAGCAGACACGGGAAATACTCCTCCTGATATCGCTTTGCCGAGAATTACAATATCGGGTCTCACATTTTCATGGTCAACAGCCAATAATTTTCCGGTACGAGCAATTCCTGTCTGTACTTCGTCAGCAATAAAAAGCACATTGTTTTTCTTACATGCATCGTATGCTTTTTTAAGATATCCATCTTCGGGAACATAAACACCGGCTTCTCCCTGAATTGGCTCAACGAGGAAACCAACTACATTCGGATCTTCAAGCGATTTTTCCAATGCAGGAATGTCATTATAAGGAACAACTTCAAATCCGGGAGTATAAGGACCGTATCCTTTATATGCATCCGGGTCAGTGCTCATAGAAATTATAGTAATCGTACGTCCGTGAAAATTTCCTTCGCAAACGATAATTTTTGCTTGATTTTCAGCTACTCCTTTTTTCTCATAACCCCATTTACGGGCAAGTTTCAGTGCTGTTTCATCTGCTTCAGCACCTGTATTCATAGGCAATACTTTATCATAGCCAAAATACTTTGTAATATACTCCTCATATTCGCCCAAAACATCATTGTAAAATGCTCTGGATGTTAATGTAAGCTTTTGCGCTTGATCAGTCATTGCTTTCACAATTTTTGGATGGCAATGACCTTGGTTCACTGCTGAATAAGCAGAAAGAAAGTCGAAATAACGTTTTCCCTCAACGTCCCAAACAAATGGACCTTCTCCTTTTTCAAGGACAACTGGTAACGGATGATAGTTGTGCGCACCAAACTTATCTTCCCGTGCGATGTAACCTTGTGATGTCATTTTTGTCATAACACAATTCTATTTAATTGAAACTCAAAATATCGAAACAAAAATCCAAATTTATTTCTGATTTAACAAGCCAAAATCAAAAATTATATATGTTATAAAACGTTTTTTTAAAAGCCGTGAATTGCCGTATGCACACACACTTCATGTCAAATTTTTTAAAACGCACAAATAATCTCAAACCCAAAATAAAACTGCCGTTTGAAAAGTAGGATGTTTAAAAGAGAGCAACAAACCGATTAACGCGATTTGTTATTTAAGTGATGAATAATAATGCATAAAAGCACTTGGCATACTGTTCGGAAATGATTATTTTTGCAAACTAAATAAACAAGAAGAAACTATGTTTGAAAATCTGAGTGACAGACTGGAAAAATCCTTCAAACTCCTCAAAGGAGAAGGTCGGATAACAGAAGTAAACATTGCCGAGACCCTCAAAGATATTCGCCGTGCCTTACTCAATGCGGATGTGAACTATAAAATTGCAAAAAGTTTCACAGATAAAGTTAAAGAAGAAGCACTTGGTCAGGATGTTTTAAAAAGCGTTAAGCCGGGACAAATGATGACAAAAATTGTCCATGATGAGCTTACCAAACTCATGGGCAGCGATGCATCTGAGATCACACTCAGCGGAAAACCTGCCATTATATTAATTGCCGGATTACAAGGTTCCGGTAAAACCACGTTTTCAGGAAAACTTGCCAGACTACTAAAAAGCAAGCGCGGAATGCAGCCTTTATTGGTTGCCGGTGATGTTTATCGTCCTGCTGCGATTGAGCAATTGAAAGTATTGGGAGAACAAGTTGAAGTTCCCGTTTACACGGAAGACGACAACAAAGATCCCGTGAAAATTGCAAAACGAGCAATCCGTCATGCAAAAGAAGAAGGGCTGAATGTCGTCATTATTGATACAGCTGGACGCCTCGCCATTGATGAGGATATGATGAATGAAATTGCAGCGATAAAATCAGCAGTCAATCCCTCAGAAACACTTTTTGTTGTCGATTCAATGACCGGTCAGGATGCAGTGAATACAGCAAAAGAATTTAATGACAGACTGGATTTTGACGGTGTCGTTTTGACAAAACTTGATGGTGACACAAAAGGTGGAGCTGCATTAAGTATTCGCTCGGTTGTCAATAAGCCGATAAAATTCATGAGTCAGGGCGAAAAAATGGATGCTCTCGATGTTTTCCATCCGAAGCGTATGGCCGACCGGATTCTTGGAATGGGAGACATTGTTTCGCTTGTTGAAAAAGCTCAGGAACAGTTTGATGAAGAAGAATCTAAACGATTGCAAAAGAAAATCGCCAGCAATCAATTTGATTTCAATGACTTCATCAGCCAGATACAGCAAATTAAAAAAATGGGAAATGTCAAGGATTTGATGGGCATGATTCCCGGCATGGGAAAAGCCCTTAGGAATGTTGACATTGACGACGATGCCTTTAAAGGAATAGAAGCTATCATTCGCTCCATGACACCAGAAGAGCGTGCAAACCCGCAATTAATTAATGGTAGCCGACGATCCCGAATTGCTACCGGAAGCGGAAGCACCGTTCAAGATGTGAATCGATTACTAAAGCAGTTCGGCGAAACCAAAAAAATGATGAGTAAGATGACCGGTGGGAAAAACAAACGCCGCGCCATGGGAAATATGTTTAAAGGATAATCCATTTTACAATAAACATTTTCAATGACAGGATGTTATTTTGACATCACAAAATTAGAATCCAATGGAAATTATTGACGGGAAAAAACTATCGCAAGCACTGAAAGCTGAAATTAAAACTAAAGTTGATGCGATTAAAGCACGCGGAGAAAAAATACCGCATCTTGCAGCAATTTTGGTCGGACACGACGGTGCATCTGAAACTTATGTCGGTCATAAAGAAAAAGCCTGCGCGCAGGTTGGTTTTAAATCCACATTGCTCCGTTTTGAAGACGATATTTCCGAAGCGGATTTAATTAAAGAAATTCATGCATTGAATGACAATCCTGACATTGACGGATTCATCGTTCAATTGCCGCTACCAAAGCATTTTGATGAACAAAAAATCATAGAAGCCATTGCTCCCGAAAAAGATGTTGACGGTTTTCATCCGGTAAATGTGGGTCGCATGTCGCTCGGAATGCCTGCATACATTTCAGCAACTCCTTTCGGAATCATGGAGATGTTGAAACGATACGAAATTGAAACCTCAGGGAAACATGTGGTTGTACTCGGAAGATCAAATATTGTGGGTCGCCCGATAAGCTTATTGCTTGGACAAAAATCGAATCCCGGCAATGCAACTGTAACGATGTGCCATTCGCGAACAAAAAACTTAGAAGCATTTACACGCCAAGCAGATATTGTCATTGTAGCTCTGGGTATTGCTGAGTTCTTGAAAGCTGATATGATTAAAGAAGGGGCTGTTGTGATTGATGTTGGAATCACTCGCATTAAGAGTGATAAAACCAAATCTGGGTGGAAATTACTTGGTGATGTTGCTTATGATGAAGTGGCTCCAAAATGCAGTTACATTACACCGGTTCCTGGTGGCGTTGGCCCAATGACTATTGTTGCTTTATTAAACAACACGCTGGATGCAGCACAGAAAAAGGTTTACAAATAAAACACTACCCGCAAGCATCGTTTTTAAATATTTCAACTCAAAATCAAAAAAACCGCTGCGATAAACAGCGGTTTTTTTGGGGGATTTTTAACATCAATTTTTACTCAACCACAATGTTTTCGCTGGAGATAACAGTATCATTTACGAGATAATAAACCGTGTAATGCCCTTGTGAAAGACCGGTAATTTGCACCGTTTGTGCGCCGAATTCTGTAAAGGTTTGTGTAAACACCGGCTGTGCATATACATTACTGATGCGCACACTACTACCTTCTGTGCAATCAGAAATTTCAAGGGTGAAATTACCATTGTTGGGATTTGGAACAATATGAATTACAGGTGCTGTGGATGATTCCTCTACACTTTCATCTGTGTCCAAATT
>JAQIBY010000035.1 GCA_027858835.1 Bacteroidales bacterium
ATGCCGATATTATACCACTTTAAAATCAAAAATATCGGTATAATGCCGATGTAGAATCAAAGCTGATACAAGAAATAAAATGAATTGTATCGGCAATTTTGATTCACAATCGGTGTTACAGCAAAACAAGCATACAGAACGACTTGTGCTGAGGCTCTCGAAGCAAGTGAAAGTATGCGCCTTCCGAAAGCTTTCGGAATGATGTTTAATCGGTATAAATCAAAAAAGGGACAGTTTTTAAAATTGTCCCTTTTTTGATTTGCATTTTCGTCAATTAATTATTTCCGCTTCCCGTTCCATTTTGATTTTGGTTCGGCTTCGTTGTAACTCCATTTTCCTGTAAATGCCGAAAAATCCTCATTAAAGGTGAAGCTTAATTTACCTTTTCCATTGGACTGATACCACCAACCGGTGAGTACATTTCCATTTAATGTGGCATCAATACGACCGTCCGTGTGTTTGTAGGTGCCGGTAACTTTGCTGCTGTTTTTTATATATGCTATGTTTTTTTTAACTTCTACGAAGTTATTTTGGTTCTACTGTAAGCTTATGTGCAATAAGTTAATAAGATTGCAATTTATTTATTAAGTGCCAAAAAGCTCTTACCATTTTCCGTAATTGAATAAAAATAAATAATAAGCTTGTAGAGCTTCCATTTACAGCAAACTTTCGTAAAAAACATAGAAATTATTTAGTTTCCAGAACATCCTTACAATTTATTTATCAGATGTAAATAAGCTCGTAGGGCTTCCATTGTTGTAAGCGTATGCGAACCCAAATCACCAAGCTCGTAGAGCTTGCATAAATTTTAAAATGAGATCTCTAGAACGAAATTTTTGACAGATTGCGATAATTTATTGTGTAATTTTTGTAGCTTTACACAACAACATTGCAATTTATTTATCAGGTACCAAAAAGCGCTTACCATTTTTCGTAATGGAATAAAAATAAATAGTAAGCTTATAGAGATTGCATAAAAAACTAAAATATGAAACCAGGTACATTTACACAGTTATACATCCACATTGTGTTTGCAGTGAAATATCGGGAATGTCTTTTACAAAAAAGCCAGAGAGAAGAGCTTTTTAAATACACTTCCGGCATTATCGAAAAAAAGCAATGCAAATCCATTATTGTAAACGGTTATACTGACCACATCCACATTTTAACAGGATTGAATCCAAATGTTTCAATATCCGATTTGGTCCGTGATATAAAACGTTCTACATCCTTATTTATAAACAATGAGAAAAACTGGTATCGAGGAAAGTTTCACTGGCAAGATGGGTATGGCGCTTTTTCATATGCTAAATCACAATTGGAAAATGTTTATAATTATATTCTCAATCAAGAAGAACATCATAGCAAAAAAAGCTTCAAAAACGAATACCTTGAGATTTTGAAAAAGTATGATGTTGAGTATGATACGCGGTTTTTATTTGATTTTTTTGATTAGTAAGTTTTAGGATGGAACCTCTACGAGGTTCTGTTTTTTATATATGCTATGTTTTTACAAAAATTTAACTTCTACGAAGTTATTTTTATTTTCCCATGAGCTTATGTGCCGCACGTTAATAAGATTGCAGTTTAGTTGTTAGATGCAAAAATCGCTTACTACTCTTTGCAATGGAATGAAAACAAACAATAAGCTCGTCGAGCTTCCATTATTGTTTTTCTACGAGGTTCTATTTTTCATATGATATTTTTTTATTGAAGAAACATAACTTCTGCGAAGTAATTTTCATTTTCCCATGAGCTTATGTGCCGCACGTTAATAAGATTGCAGTTTAGTTGTTAGATGCAAAAATCGCTTACTACTCTTTGCAATTGAATAAAAATAAATAATAAGCTCGTAGAGCTTCCATTATTGTAAGCGTAAGCGAACCAAATCATAAAACATCAAGCTCGTAGAGCTTGCATAAATATCTACTACTCCGGCGTTTGCTGATATGCCACCGGATTTTCTGGGCGGAAATCGCCGTACTCGCTGCGGATTTTTTCCAATAATTCAAAAATGCTGTCAACATCCTGTGTTGTGAGCAATTCAATTCGCAAGGGTTTAAAGTGAGGTAATCCTTTAAAATACAGCGCAAAGTGCCGTCTCATTTCATAAATTCCCCTGGCGCCGTCTTTATATTCCAATGAGCGTTTAAAATGTTCAATTGCAATATCAACACGTTCTGTCACTGTTGGTGGTGGCATGGCTTCTCCGGTGTTGAGGAAATGACGAATTTCTTTGAAAATCCACGGTCTGCCAATACTTGCTCTACCGATCATAACTCCGTCAACAGCATATTTTTCAAAATAATCGGCAGCCATTTCACCCGAATCAATATCGCCATTTCCGATGATTGGAATTTCAATTTCAGGATGCATTTTCACCTCACGAATTAAGTCCCATTTTGCAGTGCCTTTGTACATTTGCGCTCTGGTTCTACCATGAATTGTCAATGCTTTTATGCCTGCAGATTGCATTCTGAGCGCAGCCTCCAGTACATTTTTATTTTCTTCGTCCCAGCCTAGCCGGGTTTTTGCCGTTACCGGGATATGTGTTGCCTGCACCACCCGACGGGTCATTTCTTCTATGAGCGGAAGGTTTTTCATCATGCCGGAACCTGCACCGCGGCTTGCAATTTTTTTAACAGGACAACCAAAATTCAAGTCAATTACTTCTGGATTTGCTTTTTCTGCAATTACGGCAGATTCAACCATCGGCTCAATTAAATGTCCGTAAAGTTGAATTCCAACGGGACGTTCTTTATCAAGGATGTTCAATTTCTGCAAGGATTTTCTTCCGTCACGGATTAAACCATCAGAGGAAATAAACTCTGTGTACATCATATCCGCACCGAATTGTTTGCACATATACCGAAAGGAAGGATCTGTTATGTCCTCCATCGGTGCAAGAAACAAAGGTTTGTCGCAAAGCTCGGTATTTCCTATTTTTACCATACAGAAAATTTTGTGCAAATATAATAAATTGGGCGGGTTTGAACTTTTACTGGGTAAAACAATAAAACCGCAGTTTTGTTAGTTGTATGATGCAGCAAAAAATGCGTTAAGAACTTATTAATAAAGCAGGCAATTATGATATCATAATATTTCATAGCTTTGCACTATAAAATAAAATTATGGCAGGAAGTTTTTTTAGATTAGCGAACTATTCCGTGTTCAACTATCAACCGGTTTTTTACGACCCTGATAAGGATCGTCGTGAGAAAAAACGCCGTCAGTTACGTTTGGAACAAGGTAAAGATCCGGATTATGTGGAGGATGCTACTGCTGAAGAACGAATTCGCGGACGCATGACCTATCGGATAAAGCCTGTTAAGAAAGCAAAACGTGCTGCCAATTTTCGTTTGCTAATTATTTTTGGTGTTTTAATGTTGTTAGTTTTCATTATTTTAGCGTTATAATTATGGCAGATTGCATTCATTTATTGCCGGATGCAGTGGCCAATCAGATTGCTGCTGGAGAGGTTATCCAGCGACCTGCATCCATTGTCAAAGAGCTTATCGAAAATTCAGTTGATGCGGATGCGTCAAAAATCACAATTATTGTTAGTGATGCCGGGAAAACTCTGGTGCAAATAATTGATGATGGTAAAGGAATGAGTGAAACTGATGCCCGCATGGCATTTGAGCGGCATGCGACATCAAAAATCACCAAGGCAGAAGATTTATTTGCAATAAAAACGAAGGGATTTCGCGGTGAAGCGCTTGCATCCATAGCGGCGGTAGCCAGTGTCGATGTGAAAACACGTGCAAAAGGAGAAGCAATCGGGACACATATCCGAATTTCGGCATCTGAAGTGGAGTTACAGGAGGCAGAGGCTTGTCCGGAAGGAACAAATTTCGCCGTAAAAAATCTTTTTTTCAATATTCCTGCACGTCGTAAATTTCTAAAAACTGACCAAACCGAATTAAAGCACATTATTAATGAGGTGCAACGGGTTGCATTGGCACATCCGGAAATTCGGTTTAAACTTATTCATAACAATCATGATATTCTAGATTTGCCGAAAGGAAATGTTAAGCAGCGGATTGTGAACATTTTCGGTCGTCATATGGAAAACAACCTGATTGATGTTAAAATCGATACGGATATTGTTCGCTTGCGCGGATACATCGGGAAACCGGAGAAAGCCAGAAAAACATCTGGGGAACAATTCTTTTTCGTAAATCGGCGCTTTATGCGACACGGATATTATTTCAGAGCCGTTGCAAGTGCTTATGATCGACTGATTCAGAATAATTCTTATCCGCAGTTTTTTATTTATTTTGATATTGATCCGGATAAAATAGATGTCAATATTCATCCTACAAAAACTGAGATAAAATTTACGGATGAGCGTCCGATTTATCAGATGTTGCATGCTGCGGTAAAAGAGGCGTTAGGAAAATTTAACTTGGTGCCTTCCTTGGACTTTGAGAAGGATGAAACCATGGGAATTTATTCTGGTCCGAGAACTGGTTTTAAAGCTCCGGATATTGAAGTAAATCCCAATTTCAATCCTTTTGAAGAAGAAAAAAAATCGGCATCATCCTTTCAAAGTAAAAGCAATTATCCGACAGAAAATTTCAACAAAAATACAGATGATCTGAAGCATTGGCAGAATTTGTACCCTGAGCAAGAATCAGAAACGACAGACCAACAACAAAGCATTCCATCGGAAGAGCGGCAACAAACGCAGTTTTTTCAAGTTAAACAGCGATATATTATCACAACGGTCAAATCCGGGATGATGGTGATTGACCAAACCCGCGCCCATGAGCGAATTTTGTATGAACAGTTTGTGGCATTATTAAGTCATCGCAAAGGCATTGTGCAAAAATCCCTTTATCCGGTAAGCGTGCAATTAAATCCTGAAGATTTTGCGCTCGCCATGGAGTTAATGGAAAAACTGAACGGTTTGGGATTTGATTTGTCCGTTTTTGGTGATAGCAGTTTTGTGATTAATGGTTTGCCTGCTGATATTGTTGTTGATGATCCAAAACGTTTAATTGAAGAACTATTGGAGAATTACAAAACCCAATCTGGGGAGATAAAGCCGGAACTTGATCAGCGAATTGCCTGGGCAATGTCTCGTACATCTGCACGACATTTCATCAGAGTTTTACAGGCAGAAGAAATGCAGGAGTTATTTTATCGCCTAATGGAATGCAAGGTGCATAATTTTACGCCGAGCGGAAAGGCAATTATTAGTATTATTTCAGTTGAAGAATTGGAGAAACGATTAAAATAGGAAGTAAGCTATGAATAATTTTGGACAAAGATTTGGATTAAATCTGACCCCGGTTGTAAAAAACTTAGTCATCATTAATGTGGTGATGTTGGTTTTAATTTTTTTGGCAGACAGTTTGTTTGCCATGAATTTGAATGAAAAACTAGGGATGTTTTATTTAGGTTCAACCCAATTTAATCCGATTCAAATCGTTACGCATATGTTTATGCATGGTGGAATTGGTCACCTTTTCTTCAATATGTATGCCCTCGTACTTTTTGGAACGGTTTTGGAACAAACATGGGGAGGAAAACGCTTTTTGATTTATTATTTGATTACCGGTCTCGGTGCTGCATTAATACACAATCTTGTTAATTTCATTCATGCACAATCACTTATGTCGGAGCTGTCTCCCGAGGTAATTGAAATGATTAAAACGGAAGGACGTGAAGTATTGCTCAGTGGCAAACAATATCGAGATTCTGCCTGGGCATCTTTAAATTTAATTTATAATATTCCGACTGTCGGCGCATCAGGAGCTGTGTTTGGCGTTCTGCTTGCTTTTGGAATGCTGTTTCCCAATATACGGTTACAATTATTATTCCCACCGGTTGCTCTTAAAGCCAAGCATCTTGTGATTGGTTACGGTGCGTTGGAATTGTTTCTCGGAATTACTCAACCGGGCAGTAATATTGCACATTTTGCACACCTCGGAGGAATGATTTTCGGTTTTATCATGATAAAGTACTTTCAAAGAAATCAGTTTAATCAGAATCGTTGGAGCTAATGAATTTTTGGGAACAAATAAAAGCACAATTCAAGCAGGGATCAGTCTTAACCCGTTTGATATACATTAATTTGGGCGTTTTTGCAATCATTGTTGCGTGGCTGATTTTAAGTGCGTTAGGCGGGTTGGATAAAACCTGGCTTCAAGAGTTTCTTGCATTTCCGGCTAGTCTTGATCGAGCGATTTTGAAACCCTGGTCTTTTGTGACTTATATGTTCACACAGATCAACTTTTTTCATTTGATTTTTAATCTGATAGCCCTATTTTGGTTTGGACGAATGTTTATGAACTGGCTTGACGAAAATCGTTTGCTGGCAGTTTATGTTTTGGGTGGTTTGAGTGGTGCGGCCATGTATTTGCTTTCGTATTATATTTTTCCTGGCTTAGCAATTGAAAGCCAAACAGCGCAGGTTGTTGGAGCATCTGCATCCATTTATGCAATTATGTTGGCACTTTTGGCAATTGCTCCACGCTTTAAAATTGTAATTCCCTTAATCGCAAGTTTTGAATTGCGCCAACTGGTTTTGATTTTTCTCATGATTGATGTTTTCAGCATTGCGTTCAGTCAAAATATCGGTGGACATCTTGCGCACTTTGGCGGTGCAATCTTCGGATACACGTTCGGAATATTGCACAAAAAAGGTTTTGACATAACCGGTTGGTTTACAATTATTATAAGAGCAGTTGTGCGTACATTTAAGCCGAAACAAAAAACAAAAGTTCATTTTACGCAAACCAATCAAACTCGCTACGAGTCTGATATGGACTATAATGCTCGGAAAGTTACAGAACAGGAGGAAGTCAATCGAATTCTTGATAAAATCGGCACCTCAGGTTATGACAGTCTCACCAAACGTGAGAAAGAAATTTTGTTTAAATCAAGCCATTATCGAAAATGAAATTTCTCCGGATTGTGATGATATTTTTGAATGTGCTTGCTGCAACGGCTTTGCTGCTCAGTTATGCGGCATCATACATTAGTCCGGAAAAAATTCCACATCTAGCGTATTTTGGATTTGTCTATCCAGCATTACTTATTTTGAATTTAATTTTCATTATATTTTGGATTTTCTTTCGTATTAAATATGCCCTCATTTCTTTAATTACCATATTGTTGGGTTTCGGCATTCTGAGCAGGCATGTACAGGTTTTAGGAAAAACTGTTCCTGACGCTGAATCCGAATCGTACATTCATTTAATGTCATATAACGTGCAAATTTTTGGTTTATATAATTGGAAGCAAAATCAACAAATCAGAGATTCAATTATTAATTTTATTCAATCTGAACAACCTGATATACTTTGTTTACAAGAATATTATGCAGATCAATCCGGGAAATTTGAAACCGGAACATTGCTGTCTAAAGGACTGGGAGATGTTAATGTGCATAAGTCGTTTTCAGTACAAATGCATGGACAACAGTCTTATGGGATGGCATCTTTTCTTAAATACCCGATTTTTCATACTGGAGAAATACAGTTTGAGAACTCAAATAATCTTGTTCAGTTTACGGATTTTATTTTCCAAAAGGACACATTGCGATTGTATAATATCCATCTTCAATCCTTACATTTTGATGATAAGAATTATAAAGATCTGGACAACTTGCAGGTTAAAAAAATTAATAAAAAACAGCTCGGTAGTATTCGTAACATCATGCATAAATTTGCTTATGCCTCAAAACAAAGGGCAAGACAAAGTGATTCCGTAAAAAATCACATTAATCAATCGCCTTATCCGGTTATTTTGTGTGGAGACTTTAATGATACGCCCGGCAGTTATGCTTACAGTGTCTTATCAAAAGATTTGAAAGATGCCTTCAGAAAGTCGGGGAGAGGCTTGGGTTTCAGTTATCAAAGGGGTTTTTTACGTATGCGAATTGACCACATTTTGCATGACAATTCTTTGAAATCATATGGTTTTAAAACAAAAAACGTAAAATATTCTGATCATTTCCCGGTAAGTTGTTATCTTAGTGCCAAATAATGTATGCATGAATAGTTTCAAGTGGGTTAGTATTATATTGATAATTGTACTGTTTGCAGGTTGTCAGGCAAAGCGGCAGTTTGAATGGCCAAAAGTTCAGCGTAAAGAACAATTTGTTCAGCACAAATATTTTGCTTTGGTGTATGATGATACACATGAGCTTGCTAAATGGACTTCCTATAGTTTAGATAGCGATGAAGTTTATCCTTATGTTGAACGATCTTATAATTACAGACAAGACCCTAAAGTGTCAACATTTACACCTACCTATGATGATTATAAAAAATCCGGATTTGATCGTGGACATTTAATCCCCGCAAGGGATATGATGTTTAATGAATTAGCGCAAGTTGAGGTTAATTATATGAGTAATATTACCCCGCAAGAGCCTAGTTTTAATCGAGGAATTTGGCGGGTGCTTGAGCGGAATGTTAGACGTTGGGCAAATCAATACGATTCGGTGCTTGTTGTTACAGGTCCTGTGCTTAAAGACAGCTTGCCGCAAATTGGCGATATGACCCAGTTTTCTGTGCCTGAATCCTTTTTTAAAACGGTCATGGTTTATAATGATACGATTAAAAGTGGAATTGCATTTCATATCCCGAACCGAAAAGCTGAAGATTCTGATATTTTTCAATATGCAATTACCATTGACAGCTTAGAAATCATTACCGAAATGGATTTTTATCCTCGAATCCCGCGAAAACTGCAGTATGTTGAAGATACTGTTGTTTTTGAACATTGGAGAAAGTAAACTGTTTGATTTCATTATGAAATTTAAATAAATTATGGATCACAATGTACTCGTCGCATTTGCTTTAACGCTCTTTGCCGGATTAAGTACCGGTATAGGTAGTATTATTGCAGTTGCTTATAAACGAACAAATCCGAAATTGCTGTCTGTTTCACTCGGGTTTTCGGCAGGGGTAATGATTTATATTTCTTTTGTAGAAATCTTGCCTGCGGCGAATGAATCCATGAAAGCACATTTTCAATCAGGTGTCGGAGAGTGGATTACCGTGGCTGCATTTTTTGGAGGAATGTTGCTGATTACATTGATTGACAAACTTGTCCCCACAGCAGAAAACCCTCATGAAGCCCATGAGATTGAGGATATTGACATTGAAAAAGTAAAATCTCAAAAATTACATCGGCTTGGTATTATGTCTGCAATAGCGATTGCTATTCATAACTTCCCTGAAGGAATCGCAACTTTTATGGCGGCATATAATGATATTGAAATCGGCTTACCAATTGCAATCGCCGTTGCAATTCATAATATCCCGGAAGGAATTGCAGTTGCTGTTCCGATATTTTACGCGACGAAAAGTCGTAAAAAGGCATTCCGTTTATCCTTCCTTAGCGGATTATCTGAGCCGGTCGGAGCAATTATTGGTTTTTTAATATTAATGCCATTTTTAAACGAATTGGTAATGGGTATCATTTTCGCATCGGTAGCCGGTATTATGATATTTATTTCATTGGACGAACTATTGCCGACAGCCGGAAAATACGGTGAACATCACTTGTCAATTTATGGTTTGCTTGCCGGCATGATGGTAATGGCTGTTTCTTTATTAATTTTGTAATGATGAGATTTTTTGCTGTGCTTTTGTTTTTTGCTGGGTTTATATTCGCTTCATGTGAACGTGAACAAGCCATTCCGTCTGAATTTCAGGTGCAGCAAATCAGCTTTCCTGAGCAAACAGAAATCCGTGATATCATGGCATTGAATGATTCTGTGCTTTTCCTTTGCGGAGGACAAAAAAACATCCACGGATTTATTTATCAATCGCTTGATGCTGGTAAAACCTGGACAAATATGCTGACGGTAAATTTCAGTGCAATCAATGCTGTGTATGTTGATGAAGTTTCCGGTTATTGGGCTGCTGGCGATAGTTTGCGAATTTGGCATCGCCCTGAACTAAACGGCGATTGGGAATTGTACGAAATCAGTAATTTCCCTTGGGATAATTATTTGAATCCCTATGCTGCAATTTATGCTTGGAATCGTGAAGTAATTTTTGCAGTCGGCGGAGAGTTTTATCAAAAAGGCATTACCAGTAAAACAGAAACAGGTGATTACTCCTGGAAACAAACTTCATGGGATAATCAGTGGTTTGATTTACATGTATGGGACATCAATAATGTGCTAATTTCGGGTTACGGGCAGATTTTATACAGCGATGATCGGGGTAAAACATTTTATGATACCGAATTATACGGCGATGCTTTTGTCGATTTGGAGGAAAATCCTTACAATGAAATATTTGTTCTTGGTGAGCATGGAGGGGTTTTTCGTTATAACAATCAGTCATGGGTAAGCAAATCACGCTTGTCGGGACATTTGAATGATATGGCTTTTTCTGCAGATTATGCAGTCCTTATCGGACAAAGAGGCTTAATGTTTTTCGGGGATGCTCACGCGACAGATTTTACAAAAACAGAAGGCTTTACTGATGCAAACTTATCTCTTATTAATACAATCAAAGATGATTTTTTAATTGGCACCGAGAATGGAAAGTTGTACCGACTGAAACATGAGTAGATTTCGCAAATTGGATGATAGTCGGAAAATCCTACAAGTAATCCTCACTGCTTGCTGTACCCGTAAAAGGAGCAATCGCACGTTCATAAATTCCCTGAACCCAGGCAATCGCCATTCCATAATTTGTTACCGGAACTCCGGCTTTAATCGCTGGTTGTATCCTGTTAATTAACTGACGACGCGTTATTACACATCCGCCGCATTGAATTACTAAGGCATAATCCGTGATTTCTCCAGGGACATTGTCCAAACCGGAAACCACAACAAACTCCAGTTTTTTACCCGTAAAATCGGAAATCCATCGTGGAATTTTAATTCTGCCGATATCATCACAGGCAACATGATGCGTACAGGATTCCAGCAGCAACACTTTATCGCCGTCCTGTAAGTCTGAAATTTTTGGCGTTCCTTGTAAATATGCATTAAAATCGCCTTTGTAACGTGCCAACATGACAGAAAATCCGGTTAAAGGAATATCGGTAGGAATCGATGCATCCGCTTTCAGGAAAATTTGGCTGTCAGTAACTGCTAATGCCGGTTTTATGCCGGTTTTTCTTAAAAATGCATCCACTTCGCGCTCTTTTAACACAATTGCCACTGCATCATTGTCTAAAATGTCACGAATCGCCTGAACCTGAGGCAAAATTAATCTACCTTCAGGAGCCTCAATATCAATGGGTGTAATCAACAAAACAATGTCTCCGTATTGGATTAAATCACCAATCAGCGTGGGAGTTTCCATTGCCGATTCCGGGATACTGTTTTTTATTTCCCGAATCAGGTTTTCTTTCACGATATCATCCTTAACACAGCTGTATTCAATGATTTTGTGATTTAAAGATTGGGTAATTCTTTGCTGTAATTCTGGTTTCAAAGCATGAATATCAGATTTGTTATGCACGAGAATAAAAGGAATATCTGCTTTCTTAAATGCATTAATCATTTGTTGTTCGGGAGCATCCACCCCGTTATTGGTAATAACAAGAATGGCCAAATCAATAAGTTTAAGCGAATCAAATGATTTTTTAATTCTCAAACTTCCCAATTCCCCGACATCATCAATTCCGGCAGTATCAATCAAAATCACCGGACCAAAACCTGTAATTTCAAAGGATTTTTTTACCGGATCGGTTGTCGTTCCCGCAACATCACTTACAATGGATATATCCTGACCTGCAAGCGAATTAATCAGAGATGATTTTCCGTTATTGCGTCTTCCGTATATCCCAATATGAACTTTATTTTCTCTCCCTTTTTTACTAGCGGACATATGCATGATTTCATTAATCAACAATATAACAAAAATACACAATATTGTTCAGATATGGATAAAAACCTAAATCCTATCGTTTAACACTTGCCGCCATAAACAGCGAAGTTTTGAGTCCCAAGAAATAATTTGATTTTAAGAAACGATATACGCATTAAACCGTATTTTTTGGGATTTTTTTTGGGGAATTTGGTAAGAATGGGCTGTCGTAATTATTTTTTTCTAACTTTGAAGCATAATTAATTGGTTAAATTGGGTAAAATAAAACATAATCGAATGAAAGTTGTATTTTCTACATTGTTAGCATTGCTTGTGGTAACACAGGTTTTTGCACAAACAGAAACCGAAGACAGTGTCAAAAATGATACTGAAAGGGGAATGGATGATGTTGCTATTGTTACATTATCTTCTGAGGATTTGAATGCGGATGAACGATCACAAGACATTTCTGGTTTATTGCGTTCATCACGTGATATTTTTGTATCAAGAGCAGCTTATACCTTTAGTCAAGCGCGTTTTCGTATGCGTGGGTATGATGGTCGTTACACAAAAGTTACACTGAACAACATGGAAATGAATAACATGGAGTCAGGTCGTGCTTATTGGAGTAACTGGGGTGGTTTGAACGATGTATTTCGTTACAAAGACATTTCCAACGGACTTGAGGCTAATGATTACGCATTTGGAAGCGTCGGCGGCTTAACAAACATCATGCTGCGAGCATCAAAAGACCGTCCGCAAACCAGTGTATCCTATTCCTTAGCGAATAAAAGTTATAACAATCGGGTTATGGTAACACATAGTACCGGATTAATGGCTAACGGATGGGCCTTTACTGTTTCTGCATCAAAACGTTGGGCACAACAAGGATATGTTGAAGGGGCATTTTATGATGCATACGGATATTTTTTGTCTGCAGAGAAAAAACTGAATGATAAACACAGCATTGGACTGATTGGTTTTGGCGCACCGTCACGGCGCGGAAAATCAGGAGCCTCAACTCAGGAAGTTTATGATTTAGCCGACAATAATTTTTATAATCCTTACTGGGGATATCAAAACGGTGAAGTGAGAAACTCCCGAGAAAGCAACTATCATAAACCGAAAATTTTGCTGAATCATTACTGGGATATCGATGAGAAACAAAAACTCACGTCCGGTTTGAATGTAACTTTCGGTCGCGGTGGTTCAACTCGTTTGAATTGGTATGATGCTGCCGATCCGAGACCTGATTATTACAAAAAACTACCTTCCTATTGGACTGATGACCCAGCGATGGCTAATTATTACACAAATTTGTGGCAAAACAATCCGGAAGCAACACAATTGGATTGGGATGAATTTTATTTTGCAAATAGCAAAAACCTTTACACTGTGAATAATGTTGGAGGTGTTATCGGTGAAACGGTTACCGGAAATCGTGCAAAATTCATGCTTGAAGAGGCTCGCACGGATATCATGCAATATGGTGCTAGTACAGCCTATTCAAACACTTTAAATGAAAACATTAAACTTTTGGGAACCGCCAATATGCGCTGGTATAAAGGACATCATTATCAAATGGTTGCCGATTTGCTCGGCGCTGATTATTTTTTAGATATTGACCAGTTTGCAGAACGCGATTTTGCCGATGAAGACATTGCACAAAATGATATTGACAATCCGAATAATGTAACCCATGTAGGTGATATTATCGGTTATGATTATGATGCAAATATTAATGCATACGATGTAAACGGACAGGCAGAATTTTCTTATGCTAAAATTGATGGATTTGCTGCAGCCAAATTAAGTTACACCGAGTTTTGGAGAACAGGAAACCGTAGAAACGGAAAATTCCCCACCCAATCATACGGAGACGCAGTAAAACAACAGTTTTTTGATTATGGTGTGAAAGCCGGATTAACTTACAAAATTACAGGTCGCCACTTCCTCATTCTTAATGCAGCAGCTTTAACAGAAGCTCCTTATTTCTGGGATTCTTACGTTTCTGCTCGTACACGTGACCATGTTGTAAATAATCTTCAAAGTGAAAAAATTAAATCGGTTGATTTGAGCTATATCTGGCGCTCACCTTATGTTGATGCCCGCTTAACAGGTTATTTTACTGACTTTAAAGACGGGATTAAAACCCGGGCTTTTTATCATGATGAGTTAAATTCATTTGTGAATTACAGCATAACAGAAATTGACAAATTGCATTATGGAATGGAACTTGGTGTTGAGGTTAAATTAACCCCTACAATCAGTGTAAATGCGGCTGGAAGTATGGCTAGATTTATTTATAACTCCAGACCGAATGTAACCATTACTCAGGATAATGATTCTGAGGTTATCGCTGAAGACAGAGTGGTTTATATCAAAAATTATCATGTCGGAAATATGCCTGAAACTGCTGCAAGTGTTGGCGTTAAATACAACTCACCAAAATATTGGTTTCTCGGTGTTGATGTAAGTTATTTTGATGATATTTATCTCGACTTTAGCCCCGATAGACGAACTGAAGACGCACTTGTACACTATGTTGAAAACGACCCACAATGGGATGAAATGCTTGATCAAACAAAACTAGATGCAGGTTATACCCTAAACCTTTTCGGAGGAAAATCATTCCGTTTTGGTGATTACAGCGCCGGATTTACTTTGAGTGTCAATAATGTATTGAATACAACAGACCTTGCTATTGGTGGTTATGAACAATATCGTTACGACACCGGTAACATCGATAAATTTCCGCCAAAATACTTTTACATGTATGGCAGAAGCTATTTCTTAAACATGTATTTCAGATTTTAACGATTAAACGAACAGAACAATGAAATATCAATCAATTTTAAAAATCGTAATTTCCTTAGTCGTTCTTTCAGGCTTTGTTGCTTGTGAGCTAGACTATGATACTCCACCTGTAAATACAGTGGACGAGGATAAAATATTAACGGTAGAGGACATTTATCAAATTCATGCCGACAGTGGTGATAATTATGTGTTTACTGAAGCATATATGCTTTATGCAACCGTGGCCATGAGTGATAATACCGGAAACATTTATAAAGAGGCCTATGTACAGGACTCAACCGGTGGTATTAATCTTTATCGTTTAGATTATGCAGGTTTAACACATGTCGGTGACTATGTGCGAATTAATCTTAAAGATGTCGTCATAACTTACTACGCCGGAAAATTAGAACTGGTTTTCGAAAATTTGGAAGATTGCGGAAATCAAATTATTGTTCAACAAAAAGAACAATACATCGAACCCGTCGATATCACCATGGATGATCTGGAAAGTAATGCATATGATTTATTACTTGTTCGTTTTTCAAACGTACAATTTGCTGACGCAGAACTTGGTCGAACTTATGCAGATATCAATGGAACAGGTGCACAAAGTCGTACCTTAGAAGATTGCAACGGAAATTCCCTGACAGTGCGTTCAAGCGACTATTCTGACTTTGCAAATGATACACTTCCTGAAGGAAATGGAAGTATTATCGGAATCTCAACAACCTATGTGAATCCGTATAACGGAGATACAACTCGTCAGTTATTAATCCGCACCCCAGAAGAAGTGATTTTTGACGGATTACGTTGTGATGAGCAATAATAATTACAAAATTTATAATTAGTAAAACCGTGAAAGCAATGAAATATTTATCAATCAGTTTAGTAATCATGTTAAGCCTCTTAGGTTTTAACAGCTGTATTCATGATGATTTTGAGGAGCCGGAAATTCCTGATATGCCGGCCGGAAATGTGATTACAATTTCAGATTTAAGACAAATTTATATGGACAGCGTTATCTCCGGAGTGCATTCAGAAGGTTATAAATTCACTGAAAACTTTTCGGTGTATTGTACCTGTACTATGGACGATAAAAGTGGAAATATTTACAAATCAGCTTATGTGCAGGATAATACCGATGCTATTAATTTGCATTTATTGTCTTCAGGCGGAATATATGAAGGGGACTCCATTCGTTTAGATGTTAAAGGTTTGATTTTAAGTGATTATGAAAATATGTTGCAGTTAGATTCCGTACATGTTGATCACAATATTATGAAAATTGCAACCCAACAATATCTTGAACCTGAATTGGTGACAATTCCACAAATCCAAACCGGAAATTATCAGGGAAAACTTGTGCTTATTGAAAAAGTGCAATTTGAAGACGCCTCCTTGGGTGATACTTGGGCGGATGCAGAAAATCTTGAAACTCTAAATCATAATATTGAAGATTGCAATGGTAACACAATCATTGTTCGAACAAGCGGATATGCTGATTTTGCTGGCAGAACGATTCCTGAAGGGAAAGGTTCTCTCGTTGCAATTGTCGGTCAGTTTCGTGATGATTGGCAATTGGCAGTACGTAATATGTACGAAGTGGATATGGAAGGATATCGTTGCGGCACACCACTATATGAAGAAAACTTTGATGGTGTAGTAAACGGTGAAGCAATTGCCTTAGATGCTTGGAAAAATATTGCAATCGAAGGAAATGTATTGTGGATGGGAATGAATACCCAAACCCTTACTGCTGCGCGAATTACGCCAAACAGCGATCTGGTTCAGCAAACTTGGTTAATTACTCCACAAATTGAAATTCCAGAAGGAATTGTGCCTGCACTTGAATTTGAAACCAGAGCTGCATTTGATCTCGGCGGCACGCTTAAAGTCTTTGTTTCAGAAGATTATGACGGGGGAGATGATCCGAGCACGGCAACTTGGATAGAGCTATCTGCAACAATTTGCGATGCCCCATCTAACAATTTTGGTACTTGGACAGAATCTGGATTAATCAGCCTCGCTGATTATTCAGATAGCATTCATATTGCTTTCCGTTACGACGGTACTGACACGCAAAAAACACAGTATTTTATTGATAAAATATTGGTTTCAATGGATTAACAAAACAAGAAAATATCAATGATAAAAAAGCTTGCTACGGCAGGCTTTTTTTAATTTACATACTTGATAATTAGTTGCTTTTTTGTGTTTTTATAAAAAGCGTTGAATAATGCGGGTTAATCGGATATACTTTGATTCCCTGGATAACGCTTTTTAAGTAAATCTAAAGCATGTTTTTGCATGTCTTCAACATTATCCGTCTCATCAACAATTTCAAGCCCTAAAATGGTTTCTACAACATCTTCCATGGTAACTAGTCCGGCTACCGAGCCATACTCATCCACAATTAAGCTAATGTTTTCATGTTCCGAAATCATTTTTTCATAAAGTTTATAAATCGGTGTGCTTTCCACGACAATATGAATAGGGCGTTGAATGTCCGCCAATGTGACATCTGATTTTTTTGATAAAATATGATTTAAAATATCTTCTTTTAAAACATATCCGGTAATATTGTTTTTTCGCTCGGAATAAACGGGAATCCTTGAATGGGGTAATACCTTGTATCCTGAGTAAAAATCCTTTACAGATAAATCTGCCGAAGCGGTTTGCATTACTACTCGCGGAGTCATGATATCACGAACTTTCACAAATTGAAAACGCATTAAATTTTGTAAAATTTTTGTTTCGCTGTCGCGAAAAGCGCCCCTTTGTTTGCCATAATCAACCATAGCGCTCAATTCTTCACGCATTTCATTGAGTGAATGTTTGGGTTTAGGAAAGAGTTTAGTAATGACTTCACTCATGATAACTAATGGAAACAGTGGTGAATAAATCAAAAAGAGTAAACTATAAGTTGTAATTCTCGTCAAGGACTTCCAATAATTTGCACCAATTGTCTTCGGGATGATTTCGGAGAAAACTAAAATCAGCAAGGTTAATATACCGCTTATGATTGAAAGATGGGCTTCTCCCCAAATTTTTTGTGCCTGAATTCCAACGCCAGCTGCTCCCAAGGTATGCGCAAATGTATTGAGGGTAAGAATTGCAGCTAGAGGACGATCAATATTATGTTTAAATTTCTCAAGAAGTTTTGCATGTTTTACTCCTTTATTTCTTAATAAAGCAATGTAGCTCGGAGTGACACTGAGCAAGACTGACTCCAGCATTGAGCAGGCAAATGAGAAAAACAAGGCAATAAATAAAAACAGAAAAAGTAATTCCATAATTATTGATTATGTCGGTAATATTAAAAAAAAATCGAAATTTCCCAAATCTATCGGTTTCAAAAAGTGCCAGGTGATAAGTTTGTTGACTCTATACTTGACTACCATCCTCGTCTGGTAAACCGGCAGGCGGGTTCACTCTCAAACTTGCTACTGCCGACCCCGTAGGTGGTCGCATATTTGTAACCCGGGATGAAATGCAGATGCGCTAGCATTAAATGAAATCCCGGGGTACAAATGCAAAACATAAGGGCTTTTGGCGGGATATTTGAAGCGCCAGCATTCAAATATCGTGACAAAAGAATGCTTTATCAGAAAAATCAACCTGAGTGTTCCTGCCTGTCCTTTTCCTTTTTTCAATTTTATGATTACTTTAGTCCTGTGATTGTAACATCTACCACATACTGGAAAAACAGTTTTGAGTCCCGATATGCATATAAAAAAGGTACCGGGACAATTCAACCATCGTTATTTACTGCACTATCGTTTGTAAATATCGGGTTTTATTCAAGTGAGAACGGAGCCCGCTTG
>JAQIBY010000058.1 GCA_027858835.1 Bacteroidales bacterium
GAATCTTGCGTGTTGCCAATTACACCACAGGTCAAATTTAGTTGTCCGACAAGGATTCGAACCTTGAACGGCTGCACCAAAAACAGCTGTGTTACCATTACACCATCGGACAATTTCCCATTAGGGATTGCAAAAATATGAATTTTATTTTAAATGCAAACAATTATTTGAAAAAATATTAAGCATTTTATTTTTGGATTTCAAATCGTATCTTTGCCACAAGCAATTTAATCTATTTTTTATTGTTTCACTGCTTTTAATTAGAAGGTCAAATAATGTTAAATAAAATACCGGATTTCATCCAGAATACACCTTGGCAAAATCACTTATGGCGCATCCCGACAACCGAAAAAGTCCTGTACCTTACTTTTGACGACGGACCAACCCCGGTGGTTACAAACGAAACTCTTGAAATCCTTGATGCTTTTAATGCAAAGGCAAGTTTTTTTTGTTTGGGAAGAAATGCGGAACATCATCCTGATTTGGTGGAAAACATTATTAGAAAAGGACATCGAATAGGAAATCATTCATATTCTCATTTAAAAGGGTTTCGAACCGCAACGGATGTTTATCTTGAAGACGTCAAACTGGCAGCCCGTTTCTTGAAAACAAAATTATTTCGCCCACCTTATGGCAGAATTCGGGTGAAACAAGCTAAACGTATTGCTAACTATTTTCATCTCGTAATGTGGGATGTTTTAAGTCATGACTACAACCGAAAAATCTCTGCAGAAAAATGTTGTCGTAATGTGGTGAATTTCGTACAACCCGGCTCAATTATTGTTTTTCACGATTCGGAAAAAGCGGCCCCGAATATGCTGGAAGCTTTACCAAAAACCCTTGAAACACTGACAAAACAAGGATATAAATTTGAAGTTATTCCTTACGAATACGGCAAATAAAAAGCCATCAGCTGGTTAGCGGATGGCTTTAAAATCAGTATCTGTTTTTTTTAATACGCCTTCATCAAGCGAAACGTTTCTTTCTTCCCATTTAATTGTATGGTGTAAATATAAGTTCCTGCGCATAAATCGCGACCAGTAAAGCGGAAACGATTCACACCCGGACTAGCCGACAAATCTTCCTTGTAAATCAAATTTCCCAGGAGATTATATACCTGCAATTTCGCATTTCCTTGTTTTGCAGATTCAATCTCTATTTGTGTTTGCTCTGCAAACGGATTTGGGAAAGCCTGCTTTGTATCAAAAACATCAATTCTCTCGGGTAAGCCAACTGGCGCATCAACAAAAATCGACATGGAGGTATCATCCACTTGTTGCGTTGCTGCAACCGGAGTCCCAAAAGCATCAATATACGGGGTGATGTACAAAATCATAGGGAATTCACCCTGCTCTGTCGGTTCACCATAAAGATTTACACAGTATCTTGTAACGGGTTGCGTAACTAAAAATTCTTCTTCATTTTTATACCAATTCATTCCGGGAGGTAAACCAACCACAGAATCAATAACAATGGAATAAATAATATCTAAACCTTCATAAGTTGACGGTGGAATAATGGTAACTGTGAAATCATATTCTTCAAATTGAACTGCATCCGGCAAAGGCAAAGGCACAACTTCTCCGGGATTTGCTGTATCCACAACTGCAGGGTCAGGAGTACAGTCTTGCGCAGCACTATTCATAAATGCTCCTGAAAGCAGCATGATTAAAGAAACAAGGTATATTTTTTTCATAACAGAAAAGATTGGTTTTCGAACCAAAGTTAGGGTTTTTTTTGATAAAACAAATTTTATTTTGTTATACTCCGATAAAACAGCACACACTATCAAAAAGGCAATTTTTGCACATCAACATTTCCCCCGGAAATGATAATACCAATTCGCTGGTTTTTAAACATTTCCTTGTTTTCCAAAACACATGCTAAAGGTACGGCACCACTTGGTTCCACAACAATTTTCATGCGCTCATACAAATATCGCATTGCAAGTACAATTGATGTCTCGCTACAGGTTAATATATCATCCAAATGTGTGCTCAACACATGAAACGTGCCATCAGAAAGTGAGGTTAACAATCCATCCGCCATAGTTTTTGGCGATAGGGATGGAATAAGTTTTCCAGCATCTAAAGAGCGTTTGGCATCATCGGCAGCTTTTGGCTCTGCACCATAAACCCGCATTGTGGGATGCAGTGACTTTGTTGTGATTGCTGTTCCGCTCATTAATCCGCCACCACCAACAGGAGCAATAATTGCATCCAAATTTGATACGTCCTCAAGCAATTCTTTTGCAGCAGTTCCTTGTCCGGCAATCACATGAAAATTATTGTAAGGATGAATAAAACTTGCGCCTGTTTTTTCCTGCACCTCTTTCAGCCTTGTTTCTCTGGCTTCAAGTGTGGGTTCACAAAAGAAGATTTCCGCTCTATAATTTCGAACAGCATCAATTTTTACTTGCGGCGCATTTTTAGGCATAACAATATATGCAGGTACACCCGCTTGTTTTGCAGCTAAACTCAATGCCTGCGCATGATTTCCTGAAGAATGCGTGCAAACTCCTTTTGCTAACTCATCTTTAGATAAACTTCGGATAGCATTTGTTGCACCGCGAAACTTAAACGCTCCGACTTTCTGAAAATTTTCACATTTAAAAAACAGTTCACAATCTGCAATTTCATTCAATAATCTTGAGCTTAAAATCGGGGTTTTATGCACAAATTGAGCAATTCGTTTTGATGCATTTTCAATATCAGAAAAATCAGGAATTTTTATCATAATTCAGGAATAATTGCAGATTCATAATGCTGTAAGGTGGGAGCGCCATGCTTATCCAAAAGCACCGTAATTACATCAAATCGAGCTTCTAAGTCAATATCATGCTCACGAATGTAAGCATTGGCAGCTGCAATTAAGTGACGCTTTTTTGCTTTGGTAATTGCCCGGGTCGGGTCTTCCAATGTTGTATCCATTCGGGTTTTAACCTCAACAAATACAAGATATTCATCAGACATCACAACCAAGTCCAATTCTTTTTTCTTAAACAACCAATTTTTATCAAGGATTTTATATCCACGTGAAGCAAGAAAATCACGTGCCATTTCTTCACCAAGGTTTCCAAATTCTTTGGAATTCATAAAAAATCCCGCCGAAACGGGATGGTTTTATTATTGTATCATTAATTTCTGTGTTTCAACTAATTCGCCATCTAAAATCAAGCGGCAGAAATATGTTCCTGTTGGTAATTTTCTCACTGGAATATCAATTGCACCTTGACCATTTGCCGATTCACTGTAAACAAGCTTGCCAAGCATATCGTAAACATCACATTGCAGCTTTTGATTGACTTGGAGGTTGAAATCTAATTTTGCAGTATTTTTAGCGGGATTTGGATAGACATTGCTAATTAAAACATCTCCGTTAAGGTTTTCGATAGCATTTACGCCAACCACGTAATTTACAAGAAAATCCACAGAGTCAGTCGGATTTGCCTGATCAAATGCAGTGTAACGGATTGTTGTAGTTCCTTCAATTCCCTGGCAGTGATAATGAAGATCAAAATCTTCTTGTTCTGCTCCGGCAGCAACAGTCATATTACTTGATTCCATAATTGGACCTGTTAGGCAGGTTCCTGCCCAACAAAAATCATTATATGTACCTTCCACAATACTAATATATTCCTTTTTCACAACTACCTCAATGTCAGCGCCTGAGGTGTTTTTAATTTTAAAATGTGCTTCAACTGTATTGAAATCATCAGTCACTGCGCCGGTATAAGTTTGTTCCGTACCGGAAACATCAACGTCATCCAATGTTAATATCTGCAAACTTTGAGCCTGCAAAACCCCACTTAATAAAATTGTAATCGCAAAAATTACAGTGTAAATTGTTTTCATATTATTAAAGTTTAAATCGTATTCACTGCAAATGTAATCATATTTTCATTATGTCATTAAACAAAAGACACAGAACCAGATTTCTCACCATTGTTGTCCAATAAAATTATTCAAGATTTAATGAATCCTTTGCAATATAATG
Organism: Bacteroidales bacterium; assembly: GCA_027858835.1. GTDB lineage: Bacteria > Bacteroidota > Bacteroidia > Bacteroidales > ML635J-15 > JAQIBY01. Next base: position 3,997 of record JAQIBY010000058.1, read on the forward strand.
TTCCTATAGGACTACGTCAGTGGCTTGCTTTTTTTTACAGAGATTATGTCCTCCTCGACTAACTCGGAACAGCGCCTAACGGTACAGACGCCGTTACGTATCAGATACCGGTAAAGTCCAAGCGAAACATAGTTTAGAGGTCTTGTAGGCCATGCGCTGAACATTTCAGCTGAAGTGGTCGAAATATTCCTCGCTTTCCATACATTAAATTGACATTCTTTCTTTTTACCGAACATCAATGATATTTCACCTTGATTATATTCATGTTTGTTACGTCTAAACATCACTTACTATAATAATAACAGCCTAATCAAAAAATATTTTCAATGCTATGTTAAAATGTACTAATATTGTTTCGGTTAATCTCAAGTGAAATTAAATTTAAAGATTATGAAAAAAATTCTTACGCTAATTGTGGCAGCAAGCCTTATCGTGCCTGTATTTGCCCAAACACAAGTTGCTCAAAAGCAAAAAAATCCGAATGCAGAACTTCCGATTGCTAGGAAAGCAAATGCACCGGCAATTAAAGGTGATGCCACTATTGACATTACCATTGTTCCTGACGATTATGGTTCTGAAACCACATGGGAATTAGTAAATACACTAACCTCGACTGTCGTAGGTAGTGGCGGTGCTTATACCGATGGTGACAATACACCAATTAATGAATCGGTTTCAGTAAACAGTACAGACTGTTACATGTTTGCAATTTATGATGCTTATGGTGATGGGATTTGCTGTTCTTATGGAGATGGCAGCTATACTGTTGATTATAACGGAACAGAAATCGCTACTGGCGGTGATTTTAACAGTGAAGAATTTGTTTATGGTATTGGTGGTGGCTGTCCTTCGGAAGAAATTTCTCTTGAAGAAATTACGATGGCAGAATATGGAACTCCCGGAACAGATATTCCGGTAAGCGGAATTGTAAAAAATATGGGAACAAGCAATTTAACTTCCTATGATGTAACTTATAATGTTGATGGTGGTACTGATGTTGCTACTTACAATGTGACAGGAGTCAATGTCGCAATAGGAGCCACTCATGAATTCACGCATGATGTCCCTGTAAACCTTGGTGCTGATGGCAATTATGTAATCAATGTAACCGTGTCAAATCCGAACGGAGTTGCAGACGGAACCGATAATAATACAATGAGCCATGACTTGATGTTAAGCTCTTCAGCAGTTACAAGAACTGTATTACTTGAAAACTTCACAACTGCAGTTTGTCCAAATTGTCCAGCTGCTCATGATAATATCTCAAATTGGTTGAGTGGTGAAACAAATGTGATCTGGTTGGCTCATCATGCTGGTTATTATACAGATGATTATACTGTTCCCGAAAACACTGAATTACTAACCTATTTTAATGCAGGTGGATCAACTTATGCTCCTGCAATTATGTTAGACCGTAAATTCTTGTCTCCCGATGGGGATCCAGGTCCGGTTTTCTTCCCATCAGCAACCTATACTCCGGGGCTCATTTCTGACAGATTAAATACTCCTGCATTTATTTCATTAGATATTACCGGGATTTTTAATTCGACAAGTGGAGAACTCAATGTAGATATTAGCGGAACATTCCATGGTGATTTTTCAGGCGATTTAAGATTAGGCCTTTACATTATGGAAGATGGCCTTGAAGGAACTCAAGAAGGTGCAACTGGAACCTATATTCACAATCATGTTATGCGCGATGCAATTTCCGGAACATTTGGAGATGATGTATTCACTTCAACTTTAACTGACGATACTTTCTCAGAAAACTACACCTATACCGTTGATGGTTCATGGGACGAAAATGAATGTACACTGATTGCATGGGTATCAAAATGGAATAGCGATGTCAATAATCGTGAAATCTTACAAGCGGCTAAAGTTGAATTACAAACTTTGGTTTCTGTAAATACTGCATTTAATACAGAATTAGATATTTATCCGAATCCAAGCACCGGAATTCTGAAAATTACAAATGTAAACAACGCTGATATTCAAATAATTAATCAATTAGGTCAAGTTGTTTTAAACATTAATGATGCTAAAAACCTTAACCTCGTTGATTTGAGTGAATTACCAAACGGTACATATATTGTAAAAGTTATTCAAAACGAAACCGTATCTACCGCTAAAATTTTACTTTCAAAATAAGTCTTTTTTAAAAAGCCTGACGATTCTGTCAGGCTTTTTTTTATTTTTGGTGCAATATTTGAAACGCTTTTTTCGAAACAAAAATTTGAAATGATGAAACAATTAATTTTATTACTTAGCTTCTTTACAATTATTGGTACTGTATCAGCTCAAGAAATCCCATCAGTACAACTCAAAACACTCGACCAACAAACTGTCCAATCAACCGATGTGATTGTGAATGAAAATGATGGTCCGGTTTTGCTTTGCTTTTGGGCAACATACTGTAAACCATGCGTTAAGGAATTAAGTACCTACAATGAGCTTTATCCTGATTGGGAAGATGAAACCGGTGTGAAAATTATTCTGGTTTCAATTGATAATGCGCGTAGTGTAAGCCGTGTTGCACCATTCGTTAATGGAAAAGCGTGGGATTTTGATGTGTTTATTGACACAAATTCTGACCTAAAACGTGCAATGAATGTCATTAATGTACCTCACACTTTTTTACTTGATGCTGAAGGAAATGTCGTTTGGCAGCATACCGCATTTATGGATGGTGATGAAGAAAAAGTTTATGAGGAGTTATTGAAGCTATCAGAAAGTAAAGAATAAATCTTCTCGCACAGAAAAATAGTTTAGAAATGAAAAGAATTATCAGGTATTTACCTGTCTTGTTGGTAATGTTTTCTTTGAATGCATTTGCACAAGACGGTCGATTTACCGGAAATTTTCAAGGGGATTTCCAATATTATTTAAGCGATAGCACAATTAATGCCGTATCACCGGATGAGTTGCTTTTAATGAATTCATACGCAAATTTTTCTTACACTAAGGGAAATTTTTCAGCAGGCTTGCGTTATGAAGCGTATTTAAAAACCCTTGCCGGATTTCCGGGAGAAGACGGGCGCAATGACGGATTGGGAATTCCTCACCGTTGGGCACAATTTTCAAGCGATGGATTTGATATCACTGTCGGAAATTTCTATGAACAATTCGGAAACGGATTTACGCTCAGAGCTTATGAAGAAAAAGCACTGGGGGTTGATAATTCTATTGACGGAGTACGTGTAAAATACAGCCCAATACAAGGAGTGAATTTTACCGGTATCCTTGGAAAACAACGCTATTATTTCGATTACGGACCCGGTATCATCAGAGGTGTTGACGGAGATGTTAGCATTAATGATTTATTTGAAAAGCTGCAGGACAAACGATTTAGAGTGATTGTCGGAGGAAGTTTTGTAAGTAAATTTCAAGAAGACAATGATCCCGTTTATGTGCTTCCAGAAAATGTTGCCACCAGTGCAGCAAGAATTAATCTTTCTTACGGACTGCTGAATTTCAATTCAGAATATGCCTATAAAATTAATGATCCGTCAGAAGACAATAAATACATTTATAAACCCGGACAAGCATTTCTTGCAACGGCAACTTATTCTCAACGCGGCCTTGGCCTGTTGGTTTCAACAAAATGGGTCGATAACATGAGCTTCCGTTCTGATCGAAATGCAACCTTAACGGATTTAAACATCAATCTCTTACCTGAAATTACAAAAAATCACACCTACACACTTGCGGCATATTATCCTTATGCCACTCAGCCAAACGGCGAGTGGGGCGCACAAGCAGAGGTTATGTACAATTTCAAACGAAAATCCAAACTAGGTGGAAAATACGGAACAAATCTCGCCTTAAATTTCTCACGCGTACACAATGTCCCGAGAAATCCGATTAATGACACTATACCGGTTGGCGCAAGTGGAACCCTTGGTTATGAATCTCCATTTTTTAGCATTGGTGACGAATTATTTTATCAAGATATTAATTTGGAGCTGACAAAAAAAATATCAAAATCCCTCAAATTTGTGTTGACATATCAGAATTTGACACTGAACAACGATGTGTTAATGCAATCAGAATTCCATGATATGATTCATGCAAACATTGCAATTGCTGATGTAACCTATAAATTTAATCGAAAAACCAGTTTAAGAGGAGAATTTCAAGGAATGTTTACTGATGATGACAAAGGCGATTGGGCAATGGGATTGTTGGAATTTAGTATCCCGAAATTTTTCTTTACCGTTATGGATAGTTGGAATTACGGAAACAGTAATGTTGACGAACGATATCATTACTACACTGTCGGCTTAGGATATATCAGCGGAGGAAGCAGAGTTCAACTTTCCTATGGAAAACAACGACAAGGGGTAATGTGTGTCGGTGGAGTTTGCCGCACCGTTCCTGCATCCAACGGACTGATGTTATCAATATCCAGCACTTTTTAATCCGGAAACATTATGAAAAAATTAGCAATATATTTAACATTAATACTTGTTGCCGGCAGCCTTTTTTATGCCTGCGACACCATTGAAGAACCCTATTACGAAGACAATGTTACTGTCTGGAATGGAAGAAAAAGCCTGATTCTTGATTTTACCGGTCAGCGATGCGGTTTTTGCCCCGACGGACATCGTGTAATTGAACAATTACAAACAACTTATCCCGATGCAGTTGTGCCAATTGCAGTACATTGCTCCTTCCTCGGACTTGCAGTTACGAGTGACACAACACAGCCATTTCATTACAACTTTATGGACAGCATAAATATTGCACTTGGCGGTGATGGAATGAGTTCAACCGGACATTTTAATATTACATCTCAACCGGTTGGCACAGTGAATAGTTTTTCACCTGAAGATATTTCTGCTCCGGGTGCATGGGCAACAAAAACTGCCGGTTTCATTTCGCTTTTTCCTGAATTTTCAATTGAGGTAGCACCAACTTTTTCAGACAGCACCATTCAGGCAGATATCAATATCTATACAGAAATTGCAACTGAAAGACAAGTGCAAATTGTTGTTTACATTGTAGAGTCGCATATTTTTGAATGGCAAGAGGATTATTCCTCTGATGATTCTCCGATTGAAAATTACGAACACAATCATGTGCTCAGAGCAAGTATGAACGGAACGTTCGGTGAAAAACTTAATACGGATGTGAATTTATCTGTCGGCGATGAATTTGAAAAATCTTACAATTTAAAAATCAAACCAAGTTGGAACCCTGAGAATCTTCAAATTGTTGCTTTTGTTTATGATAACGACAGTAAGGAAGTGCTTCAAGCTGAAGAGGTTTATGTGAAAGAATAGCGCGTCTCAGTACAAAATGTGGGTGAATAATTCGGGATATTTTTATATCTTCACATTATGAAAAAATGCATCCTGATTATAATAATATTCTTAAGTTTTACTTCGGTTAAACTTTCAGCACAAGCATTTTACGGCGGAATTACCGGAGGAGCAACCATCACTCAGTATAACGGGGATAATCGTGGCGGATACAATAAAATCAATCCCAAAGCCGGCATTTTTATTACCCGTGATATGCCAAGTGATTTCAATTATCAGATTGAATTACTTTTCATCCAAAAAGGAAGCCAATATTCCGGAGATAAAAACCAAGCATATTATAATCTAAGACTCCGATACATTGAAATGCCGATTAGCCTGCAATATGATTTAACAGGAATTCACATCCCCGGATTAATTAACTGGGATTTTAACAATCTAGTGACACCTGAAATCGGTTTGTCAGCTGCATATTTACTTCAAGCTCGTGAAGACGACAATGGAGGTGGACTTGCCGAACCTGTTGACCCGTTTAAACCTTATGATTTTTCCTTAAATGCGGGCGTTAATTATCATTTCAATGAACATTGGGCATTCCTTTTCCGTTATTCTTACAGTTTTATTCCGGTACGTGAACATCCCGGAGGACAAACATTTTTATTAGACAGAGGGGAGTACAATAATGTGTTGCACTTTTCATTTTCTTATCGATTTTAGATGAAAAAAAAGATTGTCATAGCAATTACCGGAGCAAGCGGAGCCATTTATGCGCAAAGCCTGATTGAAAAACTGGAACAATCCGAGCATGTTGAATTGCTTTCTGTGGTTATGTCTGAAGTTGCAAAGCAAGTTTGGGAAACAGAAATCGGAACAAAACCAAACTTCACTTCAAAACAATATCAATCAGATAATTTTTATGCCCCATTTGCATCCGGATCATCTGTTCAAGATAGCATGATAATTTTACCCTGCACCATGGGTACTATGGCAAAAATTGCGGGCGGAATTGCCGATAATCTTATCACACGAGCTGCCGATGTGTTTTTAAAAGAAAAAAAACAACTCATCATTGTCCCAAGAGAAACACCGTTTAACTTAATCCATGTAAGAAACATGGAACAATTGATTCTTGCAGGAGCCCAAATTATTCCGGCATCCCCATCATTTTATGCAAACCCCAAAAGCATTGACGATTTAGTAAGCCATTTTACCGATCGTATTCTCGATCAACTCAGTATTCCAACCAAAGCTTATCGCTGGGGTTCAGAAAAATAAAGCACATTTTCTAAGCGTTTTATGGAATTTTAAAAAGGCATGCATCTAACTTGCAAATTTGAAACAAAGCAGCACTTTAATACGAACAAACGTTAATACAACAAAGGCGCCTTTTTCAATCTAAGTATTCACCCTTAAAACTGTTTGTGCTATGAAAACTAAAAAATCAGCAAAAGCAAATCTGGAGAGAAAGCGAATTATCTTTTTTGAAATCGGCTTAATTCTCGCACTCGCAATCGTATTTAGTGCCTTTGAATATGGCAAAAATACAAATTCTAACAACCTGCTTGGGCAGGCATCATGGGATAATGAGCCTATAGAAGAATTGCTCATCACATTTCCACCACCCGAAAAGGAAGAAATCATTGAACCTGAACCTATAGAAAAAGAAAAAGTCATTGAAGAACTTAATGTTGTTGAAAATGATGTTGAAGATGATGACATTATAATTGGAAATGAAGATGATGGAAGTGGGGTTGAAATCACTATCTGGTATCCACCAGCACCGCCTGTTGAAACACTTGATGTGTTTGATTATGTTGTTGTTGAGAAAAAACCTATTTTCCCCGGAGGCGAAACAGCACTTTTACGATTCATTCGTGAAAACGTGAAATATCCTGAAATTGCAATTCGAAATAATGTTGAAGGGAAAGTATATGTGGAATTCATTATTGATGAAGCAGGAAAAGTTGTTGACGTAAAAGTACTTAATGATTTCGACCCATACTTAAGCCATGAAGCAGAGCGTGTAGTAGGTTTAATTCCCGATTGGAAACCCGGTTTACAACGCAATAAGCCAGTGAAAGTGAAATTTATTGTCCCAATTGATTATAAGTTGTATTAAATCAGTAAATTTCGACAATAAAAACAATGGTATGGCGTTTGTTTTCAACATATTAAGGAAGAGTTGATTTGAGAAAATTAAAAGAAAAACAAGGTTTTTTTGTAATACTGTAATAATTCGATTAATTTTACACCATTAAAAATAAGGAACAATGCAAGTTAAGAAAACGAAAAAAGCTGATCTGGAGCGTAAAAGAACGCTGTTTCTGGAAATAGGGCTCGCCCTGGTTCTCGGAATTATTCTCGTTGCATTTGAATGGGGAACCTCTGACGCAAATAAAAATGCACTCGGAGACCTGAGTATGGATGAGAATTTTGAAGAAGAAATTATCAATACATTCCAGGAAGAGGAACCGCCTCCACCGCCGGAAGAAGAACCCGAGCCGGAACCCGAGCAAGTCATTGAAGAACTCAATGTCGTGGAAAACGATGAAGATGAATCTGATATTGATATCAACTCAGAATCTGACGAAGACATGGAAATTGAAATTGACATGAGCTCATTTGAAGAAACTGTAGAAGAAGAGGTTGAGCCAATTCCATTCCACAGTGTTGAAGATAAACCGGTTTTCCCGGGAGGTGATGCAGCTTTGCTAAAGTATATAGCCGCAAATACAGATTATCCTGAAATTGCAAAAGAAAACGGAATTCAAGGAAAAGTATTTATTAAATTTGTAATTGACAAGAATGGAAATGTTACGAGTGTAACAGTCGCTCGTGGCGTTGACCCATATCTTGACAAAGAAGCAAAACGAGTAGTTAGCGGACTGCCCAGCTGGTCACCCGGAAAACAAAGAGGTATTCCAGTTCCGGTAACCTATATTGTTCCTATTAATTTTAAATTATATTAAAAACTACAAAAAAACATAATATGCTTAAACCCCGGTTTTTTAAATCGGGGTTTTTCAATCTGAGGAATTATACCCTATGGTAAAACAACAAAAGGAAGAAATCCCTGCTGTATTAGTAGGTGCAATACAAGAAAATCAAACGAAAACACAAGCAGAAGAATATATTGATGAACTGGCATTTCTTGCAGAAACAGCCGGCGCAAAACCACTAAAATCTTTTCTTCAAAAATTAGACAGCCCAAATCCGAAAACCTATATTGGTTCTGGAAAACTAATTGAAATAGAGGAATATATAAAATCTCACGAGATACAACTCGTGATTTTTGATGATGATTTAAGCCCAACTCAAGCAAGAAACATTGAAAACAAACTGAAAGTTCAGGTTCTTGACAGAACCACCTTAATCCTTGACATTTTTGCATCCAGAGCCAGAACCGCCCATGCCAAAACACAAGTAGAATTAGCGCAATACCAATACCTTTTGCCCAGACTGAAAGGCATGTGGACTCACTTAGAACGACAACGAGGTGGTATCGGGATGCGTGGCCCTGGAGAACGGGAAATTGAAACGGACAGACGAATTATTCGCGATAAAATTGCACTGCTGAGAAAACAGCTCGACAAAATTGACAAGCAAATGGCAACCCAACGTAAAAACCGGGGTAAAATGATTCGGATTGCCCTTGTCGGATATACAAATGTCGGGAAATCAACACTTATGAATGTGCTCAGCAAATCTGAAGTCTTTGCTGAAAACAAGCTTTTTGCAACGCTGGACACTACGGTTCGTAAAGTTGTCATTAACAATCTTCCCTTCTTAATATCTGATACTGTCGGATTTATTCGCAAACTGCCAACACATCTTGTGGAATCTTTCAAATCAACTCTGGATGAAACCCGAGAATCTGATGTGCTTGTACATGTAGTGGACATCTCACATCCCGGTTTTGAAGAACAATTGGAGGTAGTGAAATCTACACTGAATGAAATCGGAGCAGGAAATAAACCCACTCTGCTTGTCTTTAACAAAACAGATGCCTTCACATATAACAAAAAAGACGAAGATGATTTAAGTCCTAAAGAGCGAGAAAATTACAGCTTAGAGGATTTGAAAAATATGTATCTCGCGCAAGCAAATCACCCAGCCGTTTTTATCTCAGCAAAAACCGGAAACAATCTTGATGAATTTAAGTCTGTACTGTTTGATATGGTTAAGGACTTACATTTTGAACGCTATCCTTATAACAGGATTTAAGTTTCAGGCTCTGCAAGCACTATCTACAAACTTATGTCGTATAATTGTGCGAAAATATTTACACAGAAAAATACATTATTACAACAAAAATTGTATTTTAGACAAAAATATATTCTCATGAAAAAAGGACTATCCTTCGGAATCATTTTAATCATTGCATTTTTGCATGCATGTCAACCAGCAGAAACAACGCAACCCGACGAGGCTGCTGAAATCGCAAACAACCAGCACTTGCTTATGGCAACAGCCTGGTATCAACAATCTGCAGAAATGGCTGCCTGTTATTATCAGGCATTTTATCAAGCCGAAACTGCACTAAAAAATAATTTAGAAAATGACGAGTCAGATAAACCAAATGCAATTGTCCTTGATATTGATGAAACCCTATTGGACAACTCGCCATTTCAGGCAAAAATGATTGAAACCGGGAAACCCTATTCTTCCGATTTCTGGAAAACCTGGACCGATTTAGGTGAGGCAGATGCATTACCCGGAGCAATTGAATTTCTGGAAAAAACAAAATCCATGGATGTTGAAATTTTTTATATTTCAAACCGAAAAACCAATGAGCTGGACAGCAGTATTGAAAACATGGAAACGCTCGGATTTCCGGAAATACGTAGGGAGCACTTCCTTTTTAAAGAAGAAACCAGCAATAAAGATGCACGCCGTGCAATTGTACAAGCAGATTATGATGTTTTGCTTTATGTTGGTGATAATCTGAACGATTACAGTAATTTTCTGGGAGACAGACAAGAAGATTTCGGGAAAAGCAGTTTGGCAGAAAACAAAGAAATTCTGGGACGTGATTTTATTATTTTGCCAAATCCAATGTATGGAAATTGGGAACAAGCCCTAAAAGCGAAATACGGTGGAGAAACCCAAGCCGAATTTCTTGAAAAACTGAAAGAAAATTTAGTGAGTTTTGACACAGAGTAAAAAACTTATCAACAAAAATAAACTTTTGGCTTTGTATTTCGTTTAAGGGTTAAAATATACTAAGCAACAAGAAAAAGCAATGAAATTTAATTGGGAAAATTATAAAGTTTTGGTCGTTGAAGATGATCCCGTCAATTTTCAATTACTTAACGTATTTCTAAAAAAAACCGGCATAAAAATCATCCATGCAGCCACAGGAGGTGAGGTTATGTCAAGTTTTGAAGAAGACACACCGGATATAGTTTTACTTGATGTACAATTACCTGATATCAACGGCGCTCAGCTTACTGAGATGATGAAATCTCAACATCCTGAAGTTCCGATAATTATTCAAACGGCAAGCATTCTCGAAGCACAAATTCAAGAAATGCTTGAATTGGGCTGCGACGATTATGTACTTAAACCAATAAATCGGGAAGACCTGCTCAATAAAATCAGTAATCTACTGAATATAAGACGTTAATGCATGGTGATAGATTAATTGAATAAGCCAGTCATTTATGGCTGGCGTATAAAAAAAAATAAAACACTTTAAAGCCAAGATTGAGCTAATTAAATGCACAAAACAGGACGTTAATCTATGTAAATAATCAGGCTGTCGCCCGCATGCAATTGGTGATCTCTTGAAATATTATTCCATTTTATAATATCATCAATCGTGCAAGAATAGCGAATTGCAAGTTTATGCAATGAATCACCACGCTTTATGGTAACAAGTTTCTTTCCGCCGGACACCGCTTTCAAGGGTTCCACCACTTTTGGTTTACTACGAATCGTTTCAAATGCTATCACAAACTCAATCAGCAAATTGGATGGTAGCACGAGAATATGTCCAAGTTCTGTTGCCGGAATCATCTCTTTTCGATACACAGGATTTAGATATTTCAATTCTTCAATGGAAATTGGTAAAGTCTGGGCAATCTGTTCAAACCCTAAGGTCTCATAAACGATGATTGTATCAACATAATAACGTGAATATTTTGGAATTTCGGGTACAATTCCAAAATCATGATAATAATTCATCACGTAGGTCATGGCAATAAATGCGGGTACATAGTTTTGCATTTGCCCCGAAATATGCTCGCGAAGTTTCCAATAATTTCGTTCACCACCCGAACGTGCTATGGCTTTTTGAACTGCCCCCGGGCCTCCATTGTAAGAAGCCAAGGCCAAATGCCAATCACCATAAATTCTGTATAAATATTCGATGTAACTGCAGGCAGCATCTGTAGATAAAAATGCATCACGCCGTTGATCAATATATGCATTGATTTCCAAATCAAACAAACCCGCAGTTCCCGGCAAAAATTGCCAAAGCCCTACGGCTCCACTTTTCGATACAGCAAAAGGGTCTAAAGCAGATTCTACGGCAGCAAGATATTTGAGCTCGGGAGGAAGATTATATTTCCCAAAATAATCTTCAAAAATCGGAAAATAATACAATTGTTCTCCGAGAATACGACTGATTTTATCAGAATTCTCAATTGCATATGCATGAATATACTCCTTTACATATTCATTATAATCAAGAGGGATTTCCATTTTTTCAGATAAATGCTTTAGTCTCGCTTGTATTAAGGAGTCATTATTTGCAGCAGCATCAGAATTAAAGCTTGAATGCAGGATTGTTTTTGATTTTGCTGCGGTAATGCTATCTAACAAATCAACAGGACGCTTAGAAACTTGCTCGAAATAAAATATTTTAGCATCTGAACCGGCAGAATTTGATTCGTTTGAAGTAATCTCCGGAGATAAACTGTCTGAAGCATGTTCGCTATAAACACTATCGGCAACTGGAAATTCAAGAACGCTAGTCGCATTCAGCGCGCTCGAAAAAGCTAACAATATGGATAAAAACCAATATTTCATTCTTGCAAATATGGCAATAAAACCGGTTTAATTTTAATTTTCACTAAGGATTTCTTTTGCTTTTCATGTTATACCGATTAAACATCAAAATGGCGCAGACTTTTACTTGCTTCTCCGTCGGCTGACGGATCAGCACAAGTCGTTCTGTAGGCTTGTTTTGCTGCAATGCCGATTGTGAATCAATCAGATAGCTTTCGGATTGCCGATACAATTCATTTTATTTCTTGTATCAGCTTTGCTTCTACATCGGCATTAACTTCCGAAGTAAATTCAGAACAGGGATTGGTAGTTTCAGAACATCAAGTCCGTTAGACGATTAGCAAAAAAAAAGCGAACCGGTAAGACCGATCCGCTTTTTAAGCTTATGAGATGATTTATTGTTTCACAATTTTGAAATGATGCAATTTATCATTCATTTCAATTCGGTATAGATACAATCCCGGTGTGAGGTTTTGCATATCAAAACTTGTATTGAATTCACCGTCAGTGGCATATTCAGCATTCTGAATTACTTGACCTTGCATATTAACAAGACTCACAGCAAATTTTCCGTGATAATCAATAATTTCCATATGCACCACATCTTTGGTTGGGTTTGGATACAAATTGATTCGCATGTCATTTGTCATGTCAATAAAGTCACAGATTTGAATATCCAAAATCATTGTATCAGTTACAAAACAACCATTATTTTCCACAGTAACTGTAACTGTATCAATTAACACTTCGTCATACAGCATTGAATACGTGTTCCCATTTGTTCCATCTGACCAATAGACTGCATCATAAGTCTCGGTAAGTGTGTATGTAAACTGTTCACCGACACAAATGACTGTATCAGTTAAGAGTTCAATAACAGGTGATTCATTAACCGTAATAATAAGCTGCTCTGATACTGCTTCACACAAATCTCCGGCAGGATCATCAGTAGTAACGGTAAAAGTAATGTCAGTATTTAGATCTGTAGGATCTTGAATATATACAATCTCAAATGGAGATGTTGTAAATACTGATTGCTCTAGTGATCCATTACCATTATGTGTTACACCAACCTCAGTTGCACTACCTCCAAATGTATTACCACTTAAGACATAATCTTCGTGAGAACAAGCTACAGCAGTTGTACTTGAAAGTACTAAACTCGCGGGATTATCACAAGCACAATCAACGGTAAACTCAGCACTTTGGTTTGTACAACCGGCATTATCAACTGTTAAAATATATGTGCCATTTGCAACATCACTGAATACCGGTTCTGATTGATATGTAATTCCATCTAAAGAATATGTGTATTCCACACCAATGGGATCCGTAACAGTAATAACACCAGCTCCACCCGTACCAACGCACTGAACATCAACAGTTGGAACTACCGGAACAGAATTAACGGTTACAGTAAGGGTATTAGAGGTCGCAGGACTGTTAGTCACACAGGTTTCAGATGAAGTCATACTGCAATATACATTCTCTCCGTCATTCAAGGATGAACTTGTAAATGTTGGACTATCTGCCGCACCAACATTCACACCATTAACAAACCACATATAAGATGGAGTTGCTCCACCGTTTGTTGGGGTCGCAGTAAATGTTACCGTAGAACCTGAACAAATTGTTGTCATATCAGCAGATACAGAAACATCAGCAGTGAGAATTGGGTTAATTGCCATTGTAACACTGTTAGATGTCGCAGGATTTCCTGATGTACACGTTTCAGAAGAAGTCATAATCACTTCAACATCATCACCATCATTTAACATATTGGAGGTGAATGTGTTTTGATCCGGAGCGCCTACACTCGTACCGTTTACTAACCAATCGTAAGATGGACTTAAACCACCATTTGTTGGTGTAGCGGTAAATGTTACTGCTGTTCCGTCGCAAACATCGTTATCATCTTCCAA
>JAQIBY010000113.1 GCA_027858835.1 Bacteroidales bacterium
GTTGGGGTCGCACTGTTTTCGAATGGACCGATTATGAAAACATGGAAGCAGGTTGGCATGGCAAACTTGCAGGTGGTGGCGATGCTGCTCCAGGTGTGTATTATTACATCATCAAAGCAATTGGTATGGACGGCGTTGAATACGATCTAACAGGACCATTCCATCTGGTAATAGAGAAATAAACAAAACAAAATATTCTTAAAATTAAAAAAGCCATTCGCCGGTCAGCGAATGGCTTTTTTAATTTAATATTGCGTAAAACGCCTAAAATATTTAAAAATAATCGATATGTAAATGATAATTTATTATATTTACTTTTCAAATTAATAGAGGGATAGTCATGCGTTTTTATTATTTACTAATTTGCCTTGCAATTGCAGTGTCTAATGCATTTGTAGGCATGGCTCAAACACATTTCAAACCGGAGCCAAATGCAATTACAGATGAAACCAATCGTCAGCCCGATCGTGCAAGACGTTATGTATGGGGTTTTAATAATGATCAAAATACCCAAACAATCCAAGGAAATACTCAGCATGAGTTCTCCTGTTTTGGTATCGGCGTTTTACCATCGGAAGCAATAAATTATTCGGATATTCATATCCAATACCGAATCGATAATGGTATTTGGGTTAAAATCAATCCTGACTTTTCACCGGCAGAAATTACTCGTGATAATTTATACTGGACTGATTTACTTTTCACCCCCGATGCAAATTCGGCTACCCTCATTGAAATAAAAGCAGAACTTCCGCAAGGCGTCACGTTAGATAGCTTAAAATTGCACATTATTGATGTCGATTTTAATTCAAAATCCAAGCATGGAAACCCGAAAAGTTATGCAAAATCAGGCACATGCCCGGCATATCCTTTAGTCATTCCACGCTCAGAATGGCTTGACCCCTACTACACCCAACCCGCTTACACTCCCACAATTATAAATCCACATCACATAGTTATCCACCACGGAGCAAGTCCCGACACATACACAGATGGAGCAGCAGTTGTCAGATCGTACTGGAATTATCATGTAAACTCAAATGGTTGGTCTGATATTGCATACAATTATTTATCAGATAAAGACGGGAATTTATATATCGGAAGGATGAATTCCGATCCGGAAAATCAGGATGTCAGAGGTGCACATGCAGGAGCATCTAATAATGAATCCATCGGCGTGAATTTTCTCGGAAATTCAGACGTTACAAATCCAACTGTCGCCCAATTGAATGCTGTTTATCAATTACTCGGTTGGTGGTTCAACGATCGTAGTTTTGATCCACTGTCATCTGCAAATATTACTTTGCAAAGTGGCGGAACAGCTTCTATCCCCAGGATTTCAGGACACAAGGATGTAAATATTGGCGGAACAGCTTGTCCAGGCGATGCACTTTACGCCTTACTTGGTAATATCAGAAACGGAACACAAGCTGTCATTGATGCATGCAATTCACTCTATGTTTATGGTACAAGTTACGGCGATTTTATTGATGGTGTGCAACTTGATGGAAATGACACAAATGATATTTCCAACTTAAATACCGGTGCAACCGACGGACCATCTTACACAGATTATTCTGCAACGCATAGCGCAGAATTAACAGAAGGGCAAACATATAGCCTAACAGTAACAAATGGAGATTACAGTGATGAAACCATTGCAGCCTGGATTGATTACAATCAAGATGGTCAATTTCAATCCGATGAAAAACTTGGAGAAATTACTGCCGTGGCTGCTGCTGCAACTGCAGAAATTACTTTCACGATTCCGGAAACAGCCTTAAGTGGAGGGTCAAAAATACGTGTTCGCGCAGTTTGGTCTGACATAAATATAGATGCCGAATCTGAATATTCATTCGGAGAAGCTGAAGATTATGGCATTACGATAGTCCCTGCATGTGAAACACCCGGAACACCTATAAATCTCAGCACAACTAATGTTGACAGCGAAAGTGCAGATTTTTCATGGAGTGCAGGAACACCCACAGGTTCACCTACAGTTTCATATTATTGGGCTGTTGGATATGCCGGTGACAATGTAAGTTACAATGCAAATTATCTTGAACGTGGAGTAACAAGCAGCACAAATGCAGAAACCACAGTGGGTTTAAATCCGGATACCGATTACGAATGGACTGTCATGGCGCAAACATCCTGCGACGGCTCTCAATCAAATTATGCTACCGCTGAACTTTTTACAACCGGATGCATTACCCCCGGAATTCCACAAAGTCTCACAGAAAGCAATATTGCAAACACGACAGTTAATTTACAATGGTCGTCAAATGCAGTATCCGGCTCACCTGACATCACATATTATTGGGCATTAAATACAAATTCAACAGTTGATTATGAAAGCAACTACTTACAACGAGGAAATACTGGAGATTTAAACGTCAACTTATATGGCTTAACTCCGGGTACGACCTATTATTGGACAGTACGCGCTGAAACCTCTTGTGGTGTCGGCAGCACATCCGCTTATGCAACAGTTGCGAGTTTTGTTACAACAGCAGTTCCGCAAGATATCATTTGGACTGGAACCACTAGCAATGAATGGAATGTTGCAAGCAATTGGTCTCCAAATCAAATTCCAACAATAAATGATGATGTCATCATTCCTGATGTAAGTGCAGCATCCAACCGATATCCAATCACTAAATATGATTTAGGAATTAATCATTCAGTTCCAACAAGAAAATGCAAATCGTTAAACATTGAAGCAAATGCTTCTGTCACACTGACAGGTGGCGACTCTAATGTTTATGTTGATGGTAATCTTGATGTTTTTGGCACACTAAATCATGAGTGCGGCCCAACTTCAAATCTTTTTAAAATAAATACGGGGGGAAAAGTTGAAGTACATGAAAATGGAGTGTTGAACATAGGAAGCAGCTCATTTACAACAGTCCCAACAGGAAATATTAATGAGTTTAATGATATTTACATTGATGGTGGAACACTAAAAATCAATCCAAATGCCAAGGTTTTTGTCATGGACAATTTGGTGGTACTGAATAACGGCAGCTTATTGATGGAAGGCGGAGAATTATGGATAAAATACTATGGCGACGGTTCTGCAAACTCTTTGGGATTTGACGTATATGCTGCTGCAACAATCAATATTTCAGAAGCTTATGTTTACCTCTGCGGACAAGACGATGGTGCTACAGCACAAATGCTCGACTGGAATTCATCAGCTACAATTTCAATTACTAATGCTGATTTTGTAATACTTGATGAGCAATCAACAGGAACAAATAATTTTCTTGGGAAACTTGATTTTGGCGGTCATGACATTTACAATCTCACTATTGACAGACCTTCTGCAAACACATCCTTATTGAGTAATTGTCAAATTAACAATAAACTCACCTTAGAGTCTGGAACATTTGATCCTGCACAAAAAGACATTAAACTATATGGGGACATAATAAACAATGGAGGAAATTTTATCCCTCAGGAATTAAGCCAAATCACCTTTTATGGGACTAATAATCTTATAGGAGGAACAACAAGTTCTCAAATGGATTTTTGCACAATTATGTTCGAATCAGGCTCATCTTATCTTTTCAATCCGCTGAATGTAACTAATTTCGACTTTATGGGGTCATTTAGCATGTCTAATAATTCCCGTTTAGAAATTGCTGCCGGTAAATTTTTAGACATTTATTCCGACGATAGTGATGGAGAATCAGCATATTTTTACGGTGAACTATATTCATCAACAAATTATGATAATGTAAAAGAAGTTGACTTAAACAACTCATGCAACTTTGGTGGAAATAATATTCATGCAGATATACGATTATTTGACGATATCATTACGCTTGTAACTGACATGACAATTTATGGCGATCTAGAAATTAATAATGGAGGCACTGCGGAAACACAGGGAGTATTAACAATCGATTCAAACGAGATACTTACCCTGCATGGAGATTTCACGAACAATTATCAGTTTACGGCTTCATCCGGCTGCCTGCAAATGGCAGGTAATGGAACAGTCTATACTGGAAGCAGCGACGACCCCTTAAATGATTTTAAAATTTTAAGCAATGCATCTGTTAACATAAACCCCTCCAATACAAACGGAGATATTGACATTAACGGACTATTTGAAGTTCAATCCGATGCCACTTTACACATTAATTCGGGAAAATATCTGGACATTTACAGCGAAACAGCTGAAAGCGAATCCCTTATTATCAATGGCAGCATTACTTCGGATGACGCATTTGATGGAACACAAGAGGTCGATATTAATCAAACGGTAAGTTTATCCGGAAACGGCAGCTTGAACGCCGATTTGCGAATTTTTGACAACCAAACCAGTCTTACCTCTGATTTCATAATAGATGGTGATTTAATCACTTTCAAAGGTGCAATTAGTATGGGTACTTTTAGCATAGGGGCAAATACGCTTACAGTAAACGGCGATTTTTTAAATAATTATCGTTTTGATCGTGGAACCGGAACCGTGATTTTTGCAGGAAACACAACTCAAAATATTGACTCCGGCTGCAGTAACTCCGATTGCAATGCAGATGCTGAAGATGTAAATTACAGACGTTTCAATCACGTGATTGTGGAATGTGACCCCACTGCCGAAGTGAAAATCGTGAATACACACATGCGAGCAGATGGCGATTTCAAACTCAAAAGTGGAAAATTTTCAACCGGGGATGCGACATATGGAAAAAAAATGAACATTTTTGGAAGCACAACAATTGAAGAAGGAGCAGTTTTCAATGTCGGGAAATCCGTATTAAATAGTGGCGATGTTGCTGATTTTCACAGCGATTTAATTGTCAGAGGACAAATTATTACTGACAGAGCAATTATTGACGGATACTCAGAAGTGCGATCTTATGCTTCAAGACTTTATGCTCAAGGCGATGTAGATGAAATTAATTGCGACATGCAGGTTTATTTACCGGAAGCTACCGAACAATTAAGTGATTTGTACATTTCAGGGGACTTAATTGTGCAATCACAAAATGAATTTTCATGCACAAATCCAAATTACACCCTTACTATTGGAGGTCATCTGTACATTTATCATGATTTCACACACTACGGGACAGTAAATCTGTACGGAGATTTCCGTGAAAACACACCACTCGGTGAAGAAGCTGATATTTGTAACATTGCCTCATCCACTTTCAACATGTACGGAAATCATCGAATTAATTTCAACACATCTTCCGGTTTTGGAGATTTGAATATCATATCAGGGACTCGTTCAATCAATGAGTTAGGCGGACAAACACCATACTCATCATTTGATATTAAAGGAAATCTGACAATTTCAGATGCTGCCAGTCTTGATTTTGGGACAGGAGGCAAAGATATAAACATTGAAGGAAACTGGTCAAGTCAAGGAAGTGGCGGATTTGTGCAAGGAACACAAAAAGTAAGTTTTACAGGTAGCGATAATGATCAGTATCTGTATTTTGAAACTCCGTCAAATAATATTTTTTATCGCGTGGATGTAAATAAATCATCCGAAAAGCTTGTATTGCAAACGGATTGCGAAGTTGACACAAGAATTGATCTTATCAACGGGGGTGTTGAATTAAATCAACACATTTTATATCTCAGCGGAAGCACCAATCTGATTAATTCATTCATGGACGGTGATCCGTATTACGGATATCTTATTAGTGAAACAGATGATAATCAAAGTATTTTTAAACGAAATTTCGGCACATCTGCCTTAAAATATTATCCTTTTGCCACGACATCCGGCGAAAGCCTAGCCATGATAATTACCAACAACAATAGCGGTGTGGATAATCTTGGAGATGTTCAAATAGCAACTTACCCAACCGAATCAGGCAACACACCTCTCCCACCTACGGTTAGTTTTTTAAATGAGCCAGGAATCACTTCAGATGTGCATGGACAACTTGTTGATCGCTATTGGCAAATTGATGCAGATGGCACTGTAAATGATGTCAATGTTCAATTTACTTACACTGATAATGCTTGGGATAGCTTTGTACTTACAGCTCAACGCTGGAATGGCTCTGCATGGGATGAATCCCCGACTAACAGCGCACACAACAGCACAAACAACACAGTTACTGTCAGTAATATCAGCAGCTTCTCTCCATGGGTATTGGTTAAAGATGATTGGGAACTCCCTATTGAATTGCTGTCTTTTACAGCGAAGGCAAATGCATCTGTCGTGGATATTGTTTGGATAACTACCAATGAATTCAATAATGAATATTTTGAAATTGAACGCACAATAAACTTTGAAACAATTGAAACCATCCACAGAGAAGCCGGAGCCGGATTTTCAAATCGGGAAATTTCATACAAACATACTGATGAGCAAGCTTACACTGGCATATCCTATTATCGTCTAAAACAAGTGGATTTCGATGGGGCAATGAGTTATTCTGATTGGCAAGCAGTAAACATAGACCAACAGGAAACCCCCGATTTAGACGCAACTCAGGATAATTCAAATATGAAAATTCTTGGAGTGTATCCAAATCCGACAAATGCCCCTCTGCATATTTTAATTGAATCAGATTGTGTGAAACCAATTCAATACCGGATTTTCAATCAAACCGGAACTCTCATGCTAAATGGTGAGTTTAATTTGCAAAATGGAAAAAATGAATACACGCTTGACCTGTCTTCCTTTGCGGATGGCATGTATGTATTAATACTTAATGATAAGGCAGAAACATTGCAACACAAAATTATTATTGCACACTAAATATGGATTTTTCAAGGATTTTTTTCATTTTTACTGAGTGAAACAACATAAATCCATAAGCCTTAGTTTACTATTTGTATTCGTTTTCGAATTCACAAATGCGCTGCTCAGGATATCAAACTCATGAGTTTCAATATCCGTTACGATAATCATCATGATGGAGAATTTGCATGGAAACATCGCAAAACTGAAATGACTGATTTTTTATCGTATTATGCACCACACATTCTGGCAACACAGGAAGCATTGCATAGTCAAGTGATATATCTGGATAGAAACCTAACGCAATATAAAAATGTAGGCGTTGGTAGAAATGATGGAAAAACAAAGGGGGAATTTTGTGCGATTTTTTATGATACAACAGAAATATCATTAATAAAACAACAAACTTTTTGGTTATCCAAAACACCGGAGAAAGTTTCTATTGGATTGGATGCTGCAATGGAGAGAATATTCACTTTTGCCAAGTTCAAACACAAAAGCAGCATCAAACAGTTTTGGATTTTCAATACACATTAGGATCATTTGGGAAAACGTGCCCGCAAAAAGTCAGCGAAACTCACTCTGAAGATTATAACACAAACAATACTGAAAACCTTCCCGTTGTGTTAATTGGAGATTTGAATTCGCATCCCGACAGCAAAGCAATCAAAGTTTTAATGCGTTATTTTGGAGACCCGCTTAATCAAACTCAGCGCATCGGAGATGAATCAACTTTTAATGATTTTGGGCGAAGGGACACCACTGAACGCATTGATTACATCATTTTTAAAGGATGGATGCTAAAATCATATCATCACCTGTCAAACGAATGGAAAGACAGCTCTTTCCTATCGGATCAAAAAGCAGTTTTTGCTGAAGTCAGCTTTTAATATTTTAGTAGAACAAGCTTCAAAAAAGTATAATTTTTTCTTAAACAAAGCTAAATACTCAACATTCCAGTCCTATCTTTGTTTAGAATGAATAAATACAAGGAACAGTAAGTTTGGTGGTTGACTAAATTTTAACGTTCTTTGTACCAAGTTTGGATATATTATGAAGAACAGACAAAATTTAAGTGCGATGCATTTCCCAGCACTGCTGGAGAACAATCGACAAAAATTTGGTGACCGTTCGGCTCTTGGTTTCGACCAAGAAACTTACTTAAGCTATGCAGAAGTGCATAAAGCAATACAGGCTAATCAGGTCAGATTAAAAACCCTTGGCATTCAACCCGGAGACAAAGTTGCAGTTTTTTCTGCTAACAGTCCGCAATGGGGCATTGCCTATTTTGCGATTGTCAGCATGGGTGCAATCGTTGTTCCGATGATTGCTGAATTGGAACAACATGAAATTGATACAATTTTGGAACACTCCGAGGCGAAAGCAATTTTTGCTTCTAAACGATTGATGGAGAAAATCCATAAAACAAGTACCAATTTGCTTAAAGATCGTATTATATTGGATGATATAATGTCAGACGTTCAGCTTTCAGAAGAAGCCGAAGCCTATGACATGTCGATCGTCAATGAAGAAGATTTGGCTGCAATTTTATACACATCCGGTGCAACCGGAACCCCGAAAGCCGTGATGCTAAGTCATGGTAATCTGATTTCGAATACTATTCAGGGAGACATTGTTCAACCTGTTAATGAAAACGACCGCTTTTTATCAGTATTACCACTTGCACATACCTATGAAAACACATTAGGCTTGTTGCTCCCGATGTTAAATGGTGCGAGCGTAACTTATTTAAGAAAGCCACCAACTGCAGCAGTTTTACTTCCGGCAATGAAGCGTGTCCAACCGACACTGATGTTAACTGTTCCAATGATTATTGAGAAAGTAACACGGAAAAAAGTCTTTGCGAAATTTGAAAAGGGCGGTATTATTACTGCTTTATATAAAATTAGACCGATACAATTTCTCTTACACCGTATTGCGGGGAAGAAAATTTACGAAGCCTTTGGCGGACATTTAAAATTTTTCGGTGTTGGTGGTGCGAAATTAGACAAAAAAGTAGAAAAATTCCTTCGTGATGCGAAATTTCCTTATGCGATTGGTTACGGACTAACTGAAACGGCTCCACTATCAGCCGGATGTCATCCTAATCTTACAAAACTACAATCAACTGGTCCATCAGTAGAAGGTGTGGACATTAAATTATCTAACGGACAGTGCGGAGGCACTCCCGGGGAAATTCTGATTAAAGGCTCCAATGTTATGAAAGGATATTACAAGAATCCTGAATTAACAGCCGAGGTGTTCACAACCGATGGTTATTTCCGTTCCGGCGATTTGGGCGAATTTGATGCAAAGGGTAATTTGTATCTTAAAGGACGCTCTAAAAATATGATTCTCGGTTCAAACGGAGAAAATATTTATCCTGAAGACATAGAATCCTTGATTAATAATTTTTCTTTTGTTACCGAATCTGTTGTGGTTGAGCGCAAGGGAAAGCTTGTTGCATTAGTGCATTTTAACATAGATGAAATCGAAGGAAAATTTCAAGACTTCAAAGATGACGTTCATGCAATTGTTGAGAAAAAACTGGATGAGTTGAGTGAAGAATTGCAGCAACTCGTAAATTCTAGAGTGAATAAATATTCTCGATTGCAAGCAATTGTTGTGCATGCAACAGAGTTTGAGAAAACCGCAACCCGGAAAATCAAACGATTTAAATACGCATAAAAATTAATGAAATATAAGCCAATAAAAAGGGCTGTCTAATTTAGACAGCCCTTTTTGATTTTTGAGATTTATATGTTATGCTTTTTCTAACTCAACAGTAAAGTGACGCATAATTGGTGCTTCCCAAGTGATGTTATATCCGCTTGTAATTTTATCACGACGGTCAAACACATTTTTAAGCGCTGCTGCAATCACATCCATGTGGTTATTTGTGTATGCACGGCGAGGAATTGCCAAACGAAGTAACTCCAAATCGGGGTAGCGGTTTTCTCGGGTTTCCGGATCACGGTCAGCCAATAAGGTCCCGATCTCCACACCACGAATTCCGGCTTCGAGATATAATTCGATGCCGAGTGTTTGCGCTTGATACTCTTTTTTCGGAACATTGCAAAGCACTTTGTTCGCATCAATAAACACGGCATGCCCACCAATTGGATGCTGTACGGGTACTCCGTATTCAATCAATTTATTTCCGAGGTACTCAACCTGTTTAATGCGGGTTTCGAGATAATCAAATTCAGTACTTTCATCCAGTCCGACAGCAAGTGCACTCATATCACGACCTGCCATTCCACCGTAAGTTACGTATCCTTCAAACATGATATTGAAGGTACTGCATTGGCGGTGTAATTCTTTGTCGTTCATCCCAATAAATCCGCCGATGTTTACAAGTCCGTCTTTTTTAGAACTCATTGTCATCATATCGGCATATTGATACATGTCTTTAACAATGGCTTTAATCGACTTGTTTTCATATCCTTTTTCACGCAATTTGATGAAATACGCATTTTCAGCAAACCGTGCAGAATCAAACATGGTTGGGACATCATATTTACGGCTCAACTCATAAACTGCCTTCAAATTTTCAATACTTACAGGCTGTCCGCCACTAGAATTACAAGTAACGGTAACACAAATAAACGGAATTTTCTCTTTTGGATTCTCTTTCAGTACTTTTTCCAGTTTATTCAGGTTGATATTTCCTTTAAACGGATGTTCAACTTCTGTGTCGAAAGCCTCATCAATCGTGCAATCTACAGCTTTTGCTTTCCGAAATTCGATATGTCCTTTTGTAGTATCAAAATGTGAGTTTCCGGGAACCACATCGCCGGCTTTGACTAAAGCAGAAAACAACACGTTTTCGGCAGCTCTTCCTTGGTGAGTCGGCAAAAAATACGGAAAACCAAGAATTTTTTCTATGCTTTCTTTCAACTCATAATACGAACGAGCACCGGCATAACTTTCGTCACCCATCATAAGTGCAGACCACTGTCTGTCACTCATAGCTCCTGTTCCGCTATCGGTCAATAAATCGATAAAGACTTGTTCACTTCGCAGATTAAAAAGATTATATTTTGCCTCTTTTATCCACTGTTCACGTTGTTCGCGTGTGGTTTTGCGCAATGGCTCAACCATTTTAATTTTATAAGATTCTGAGAATGGAATTTCCATAATATCTAAATTTTTAAATTTAACGAATGATTACTTTTCACAAATTATACCAATTGTGTTTCAAAATGATTGATAAAGAAATTTTGAAACTACAATGGTTAATGCCGATATTACAGCAAAACAAGCAGACAGAATCGAGATCTGAATGTATGCGCCATTTTGATGTTTAATCGGTATTATTGGCAGGAATCGTGATAAAACTCATCACGATTTTTAATGTTGCGATAAACATCTTTGGCTCGTATGGTGATTACTTTAACCATTATAATTTCATTCGTCTTAACAAAAATACAAAAGTGAAATGAAAAATCAAAGCTTTTTGTGCTCACATTGCAATTATTAACCAATAAAACTAAATTTGCAATTGATTTAATGACAACACATATGAAGGTGAGATTTTTTGTTTTAAGCATTTTATTATTGGCAATTTCGATCAATTCTTTTGCTGAATCTGACAATACCCCCGTTGAAGATAGCCTGAAGCTCGGTGAATGGGCGCATAGTGGAGAAGGAACACTCAATGTGAATCAGGGATATTTATCGAATTGGGTTGAAGGTGGAGAAAGCTCGATTAGTGCAACCTGGGTTTTGAATCTGAGTGCAAAGTATAAAAGTGATAATACCTCTTGGGATAATTATGCACGATGGAAATACGGCGTGTTAAAATCCGGTTATGAATCACTTAGAAAAAATGAAGATAAATTTGAATTTGAATCTAAATTCGGATTTAATGCCTCTGAAAGCTGGTATTATTCCGGCTTGGTAAATGTAAAATCTCAATTATTTAACGGATATAGTTATCCCAACGATTCAATTCCGGTTTCGGCTTTTTTATCTCCGGGAAACATTGTTTCATCACTCGGTATGGATTACAAACCCAATAAAAATTTCACACTCATGCTTTCTCCGTTTTCCGTCAAAACGACCGTAGTTTGGGACACAGTGAATATAGACCAAACCCGCTATGGACTTGAGGCAGACGAACGTTTTAAAGGTGAGTTGGGGGGTTATGTGACTGCAAAATGGGCAGCAAATTTACATGAGAATATTGTGATGAATAATAAGATTGAATTGTTCTCATCTTATCTGAATAATCCTGAGAACATTGATATTGATTGGGAATTTGCACTTATTTTGAAAGCAACTAAATATTTGTCAACTAGCATCACAACCCATCTCATTTACGACCATGATATAGACATTCCCGTATATACTTTTGAAAATGGAGAACGGGTAAGAGATGGTGATAAAATGACAAAAGCCATCCAATTTAAAGAAATGCTCAGTATTGGATTTTCTTATAAATTCTGATTTCAGTAACGGGCTTAAATTCTGACGCATTTCAAAGGGATATTCTTTGAAAAAATTTATCTTTGCCAAAACTTTTACGGCATGCACGAAAAAATTATAATTCTCGACTTTGGCTCACAATATACTCAACTGATAGCCAGAAAAGTACGCGAGCTGAATGTTTATTGCGAAATTCATCCTTTTGCGTATGAAATCCCGGAAAACGATGATGAAATTAAAGCGGTTATATTAAGCGGTTCACCATTTTCCGTATTGGACGAAGGCGCTCCTGTCCCTAATCTTGAAGGGATTAAAGGGAAATATCCATTGTTGGGAGTTTGTTACGGTGCACAATATTTATCGCATCATTACGGTGGAGATGTTCGTTTTTCAAATTCACGCGAATACGGCAGAGCGCATCTTGTAAAAATGGATGAATCGCATTCTTTACTTAAAGGAATGACACTCGGAAATCAAGTTTGGATGTCGCATGGAGATACAATTAATAGTATTCCCGAAAATTTCCGAATTATTGCCTCCACTGAAGATGTGAATGTGGCTGCCTTTGAAATTGAAAATGAGAAAACTTACGGAATTCAATTTCACCCGGAGGTATATCACTCTGTGGAAGGAAAGCAACTTTTAGAGAATTTTGTCATTCACATTGCCGGATGTACCCGTGATTGGACTCCTGAATCTTATGTCGATGAAACCATTGCCAAACTGCAGAAACAACTGGGGAATGACAAAGTTGTTCTCGGACTATCCGGTGGAGTGGACTCCAGTGTGGCTGCGATTTTGCTGCATAAAGCCATCGGCAAAAATCAAACTTGTATTTTTGTTGATAACGGCTTATTACGAAAAAATGAATTTGAGTCGGTGCTCGATTCTTATAAAAATCTCGGACTAAACGTAATCGGCATTGATGCCCGTCAACGCTTTTGGGATGCATTGAAAGGCATAAAAGACCCAGAACAGAAACGCAAAATTATCGGCGGAAAATTCATTGACATTTTCGATGAAGAAGCAACTAAAATTAAAGATGTTAAATGGTTAGCACAGGGAACAATTTATCCTGACGTGATTGAATCCATTTCGGTTAACGGCCCTTCCGTGACTATAAAATCTCATCATAATGTAGGCGGGCTGCCTGACAAAATGAAGTTAAAAGTGGTTGAACCATTGCGCTCATTGTTTAAAGATGAAGTGCGACGTGTCGGCAAAACAATTGATGTTCCCGAG
This sequence comes from Bacteroidales bacterium, assembly GCA_027858835.1. Taxonomy (GTDB): domain Bacteria; phylum Bacteroidota; class Bacteroidia; order Bacteroidales; family ML635J-15; genus JAQIBY01. The sequence continues at coordinate 13,391 of JAQIBY010000113.1, forward strand.
AATATTTTGAAACGTCATCCATTCCCAGGTCCCGGATTAGGAATTCGCATTTTGGGAGATATTACACCGGATAAAGTTCGCATTCTTCAAGAGGTAGATCATATTTTTATCCAGGGATTAAAGGATGACGGATTGTACGATGATGTCTGGCAAGCCGGAGCGATGCTATTACCTGTACAATCGGTCGGTGTTATGGGCGATGAACGTACCTATGAGCAGGTTGTCGCATTGCGTGCAGTTCAATCAACAGACGGAATGACAGCAGATTGGGTGCATTTGCCTTATGAATTTTTGGCAAAAGTATCAAACCGAATTATCAATCGGGTTCGCGGTGTAAACCGTGTGGTATATGATATCAGCTCAAAACCGCCGGCAACGATTGAGTGGGAATAGGTTTAGATGTTTTCGAGATAATTTCGATGAAAAATCGAAATCCCTAAATTACCTGCTGTGTATTACCTCTAAATTAGGTGACTAAGAATGTAAGGTAGCTTAGCATTGTGCTGAGATACTTGAAACAGGATTTCAATTTTTAAGCAAAGACATCATCATTTTCAAAAAAATCCGCTATTTTTATCAAAAACAAATCAGATTTGTCTGAGAAAACAGAAAATAGCAAAATTAAAACACTGGTTAGTGCATTGCCTGAAAAACCCGGTGTGTATCGCTTTTATGATAAAGACGATAAACTGCTTTATGTCGGCAAAGCAAAAAATCTAAAAAAGCGCGTCTCATCCTATTTCACTAAACATCACGACAGTGGAAAAACTCGTGTGCTTGTCAGGAAAATTGTTGACATCAAGCCAATTGTCGTTGAAAATGAATCGGATGCACTCCTTTTGGAGAACAATCTGATTAAAACGCATCAGCCCCGCTATAATGTCATGCTGAAAGATGACAAAACCTATCCCTGGATTGTCATCCGTAATGAGGAGTTTCCCCGGGTTCATCTCACCCGCAATGTCATTAAAGACGGATCGGAGTATTTCGGACCCTATACATCCGTAAAGGTGGTTCGCACTTTATTGGATATGATTCGGCAACTCTATCCCATCCGAAACTGCAAATACAAACTTACACAAGAAAATATTAAGAGTGGTAAATTCAAAGCCTGTTTAGAATATCATTTGGGCAATTGTTTGGCTCCTTGTGAAGGGAAACAAAGTGAGGCTGAATACTTGAGCAATATTGAGCAAATCCGCAATATTGTTAAAGGAGATTTGAACAGTGTGCTTTCTTATTTAAAGAAATTAATGCAGGAATACGCAGGAAACTATAAATTTGAGGATGCTGAAAACATGCGTCAGAAAATTGGCTTGATAGAAAATTACAAGGCGAAATCCACTATCGTGAATCCAAAAATCCATAATCTGGATATATTTGGGATGGTTGAAGACAAGCAAACAGTTTTTGTTAATTTTCTAAAAATAGCCAATGGGGCAATCATTCAAGCACATACTATAGAAATGAAGAAACGGATTGAAGAAGATCCGGCAGAATTACTTTCGACAGCCATTCATGAAATTCGTGCGAAACTCAATTCAACATCGAAAATATGCCTTGTTCCAATTAAACCGGCATTTAAAATAGACGGCCTTGATTTTCTCATCCCTCAACGAGGAGACAAAAAACACTTGATGGATTTATCCATGCGAAATGCCAAATATTACATGCTGGATAAGCATAAACAAATTGAGCATACAAATCCTGAGCGACATACCAAACGCATTCTGGAGACATTGAAATCCGACCTTCATCTTACGGAAGAGCCTGTGCATATTGAATGTTTTGACAATTCCAATATTCAGGGTCATTATCCGGTTGCTGCCTGTGTGGTTTTTAAAAACGTCAAACCGAGCAAAAAAGATTACCGACATTATCATATTAAAACGGTTGTAGGCCCTGATGATTTTGCATCGATGAAAGAGATTATTATGCGACGCTATACCCGGCTAAAAGCAGAAAATCAATCCTTACCACAACTAATTATTATCGACGGAGGAAAAGGGCAACTTCGGGCAGCAGTCGAAGGGTTAGAAGCAATTAATTTGAGAGGTAAAATTGCGATAATCGGGATTGCCAAACGTTTGGAGGAAATTTTCTTTCCGAACGATTCCGTTCCACTTTATCTTGACAAAAACAGTGAGTCCTTGAAAGTCATACAACATGCTCGTGATGAGGCACATCGTTTTGGAATTACGTTTCACCGGAATCAACGCTCTAAGGATTTTATTCAGTCTGAGTTAGATAAAATCCCTGGTATTGGAACAAAAACGGCGGAAACTCTGCTCAAAGCATTTGGCTCAATTAAAAAAATTAAAGAAGCAAAGCTTGAAGAGATTGCCAAACATGTTGGAAAATCAAAAGCGAATGAAATTGTTAAATTTTTTCAGGAAAATAGAAAATGACAATATCACATTTGAGATGAGAGTGACATTTAACCATTTTGCCGTGTTACTTTCCACATATGCTCAGCTTTGATTGTAAAATGATAACTTTCCTGAACATTTCCTGAAAATCTGGACTTTTTCTCTGTATGATGTGTCCACATGTTGCAGTTGGTAAGATCAGTATTGAGATACACATCTTTCGGTGTAATATATTCCACAGAATCGATATTACCTAAAGGATGACTCGGTAAAACCTCCTGACTTTCGTAACTGCGGGAGGAAATGGTAACCGTTTCGCCTGCTGGGATGTAAATAGTATCCTGTTTCACCGCGTAAGAATCATGATGCAACAGAATAGTAATATCATATTCAGTTTGATTTTCGATGCTTTTCAGGACAACATATTCCTTCTCACAAGAAAGCAAACTCGAGAAGAGCAGCAGTGTAAGAAGATATGGAATCCAGCGTTTCATCATTTTTATTATTAGTTTCTATTAATAAGACGCTCATATATGCCTTAGCGTTGCGTGACAAAGATAAAAGTTTTGTTAAAAGTATTTATTTGGTTGAGACAGACGGCCGTTTGTCTCAAATAAAAAAATTACACAAAAAAAACGCTGAATCGTTTGACACAGCGTTTTTAAAAAATTCAAAAGAAAATCTTTATTCAATTTCCATCATAACAAAATTCTTAGGCACTTTGTCGCCAACTTTCACATAGATTTTTCCCACTTTTCCTACGTATTCAGCCTGAATTCTGTTATTCATTTTCATAGCTTCAAGAATTAACACAGGTTGTTCGTGTGTTACCTTATCGCCTTTTTTTACCAGAATTTCGAGAATTGTTCCGGGAATTATTGCTTTTACTTCTTTCATAATTGTCTGAATTAAATTGCTACTAACAAATTGTAGATTTCACTGTATCGCATACTGCTAAAATGGCGGGATTCCATGTTTTTTCTCCGGTCCGATTGCGACTTTATTTTCAGAAATATCTAATGCTCTCAGTAAGTGATCCCGTGTTTCTGCAGGCTCGATAACCGCATCAACATATCCTTTTGCTGCAGCGACATACGGATTTGCAAATTTTTGTTTATAAAGCTCCACCTTTTCAGCACGCACTTTATCCGGATCATCGGCTTCCATAATTTCTTTACGGAAAATAATATTTGCAGCGCCTTCAGGACCCATTACAGCAATTTCTGCATTCGGCCAAGCGAAGACGAAATCGGCATTCAGATGTCGGCTATTCATTGCAATATATCCACCGCCGTAAGCTTTTCTAAAAATCACGGTAATTTTGGGGACGGTTGCTTCTGAATAAGCGTAAAGAATTTTTGCACCATGTCTGATAACACCGGCATGTTCCTGATCAGCACCGGGTAAATACCCTGGCAAGTCAACCAATGTAATCACGGGAATATTGAATGCATCACAATACCTGATAAAACGGGCAGCTTTATCTGAGGAATCCACATCCAGTACACCTGCGAGGTAATTTGGCTGATTGGCAACAAAGCCAACAGTTTCACCATCAATACGACCGAATCCAATTATGATATTTTTAGCCCATAGCTCTTGTACTTCGAGAAAATCAGAATCATCCACCAATGATTTCAAGATATCTTTCATATCGTATGGTTCGCGTGGATCGAGTGGTACAATTTTCTCAATATTGTATTTCTTCTTTGGCGGTTTTGCCGGGAAAATTTTAGCCTTTTGTGTGTTATTCCAAGGAATAAATGTGCAAAGCTTTTTAATTTGCTCAAAACATTCTGTTTCACTATTGGCGAAAAAGTGTGCGTTTCCGGTAATTTCGGAATGCACACGGGCACCACCAAGTTCTTCCATGCTAATTTCCTCACCCAAAACGGTTTTTATAACGCTAGGGCCGGTAATAAACATTTTAGAAATATTATCCACAACAAAGACAAAATCAGTAAGTGCGGGGCTATACACCGCTCCACCGGCACATGGACCTAAAATCACAGAAATTTGAGGAATAACACCACTGGCCTGAGTATTTCTAAAGAAAATCTCACCATATCCGGCAAGGGAATTTACACCTTCCTGAATACGGGCACCACCGGAATCATTAATACCGATTAACGGAACTCTCATTTTGAGTGCATGATCCATGATTTTCGTAATTTTCCGAGCATGCATTAATCCCAAAGATCCACCTGCAACGGTAAAATCCTGAGCAAAAATACAAACCGGGCTACCATACATTGTTCCTGTACCAATAACAACTCCGTCACCTGCAAGAATTTTACGATCCATTCCAAATTCACGCGCATCGTGCTCAACAAAGAGGTCATACTCGTGAAAAGATTCATTGTCCAACAGAGACGTGATTCGTTCCCTAGCTGTCAATTTACCCATAGCGACCTGTTTTTTAATCGCCTGATCTCCACCACCCTTTTGGGCGTCAAGTCTTCTTTTTATGAGTTCCAGGGTTTTGTCATTTTCTCCCATGGTTTATACATTTTGATTTAGGTAGCTAAATTAAAAAATATAATCTGTTTTGAGCAAGTAATTTTAATAAACTATTTAGGAGCGAATCGCAAAAGGATGATTCCGATGAATCCATAAATCATATTTGGTATCCATACCGCAATTCCCGGAGGGATTGATCCACTGAGTGCAAAAGAGTCGGCGAACTGCATAAACAAAATGTAGGTAAAGCTCAATAAAATGCCCAAGCCGATTTGCAAGCCAATGCCTCCTCGCACTTTTTTAGCGGAGAGTACCACCGCAAGCAGCGTAAGGATAAAGGTTGAAAACGGATAAGCGACACGCCTGTGTTTCTCTAAAAGCGAACTGGTAATATCCGAAGTTCCTCGAATTCGCTGCATTTCTATATAATCATCTAACTCATTATGTGTCATGGCGGTAACCAGCTCTAACTCCTGCGTAAAATCATCCGGACTAATGTTTATTGCGGTATCTAAATGCATTCCGCTACTTATCTCATGTACTTTGTCACCGAATTTTCGGATTTTATATTCTTCCAAAGTCCATTTGTTATCGGTGGTATCCCAAATAATACGATTTGCGCTCAAACGAGATATAAGCTTGTCATCTTCAATACTTTCCATGGTGAAACTATAGCCGGTTTGCCGATTTAGGTTAAAGCTTTCAAGGTAAACATACAAACCCGGTTCAATTTGTTTGTGGACATTTGACTCACTGGATTTATGCACTCCTTTTAAATAAACTGACTGGAAGTCAAGCCTGCCCTTATTTGCCTCAGGGATAATATAATATCCCAAAACAAAATTAAAACCCGTAATAATCATTGCTCCAATAAAAAACGGGAAAAGTATTCGCCGAAAGCTAATTCCGGAACTAAGCATGGCAATGATTTCAGAAGCGTATGCCATTTTTGAGGTAAAGAAAATCACCGCAATAAAAACAAAAAGGCTACTGAAAAGATTCGCAAAATAAGGAATGAAATTCATGTAATAATCAAAAAGAATAACCTTTAGCGATGCATTATTCTCAATAAAATCATCAATTTTTTCAGATGCATCAAAGATTACTGCAATCGCAAGGATAAGACCAATTGCGAAAAAGTAGGTGCTCAGAAATTTTTTGATAATATATTTATCGATCTTTTTCACTTATAAGCGGTGTTTTAATTTTGGTAAGATAGCATATTTCCATTGATTAAAATCGCCATCAATAATTTTTTGTCTAGCTTGTCGAACAAGTTCAAGATAAAATGCCAGATTATGTATGCTTGCAATTTGTGGACCAAGATATTCATTTGCATGAATTAAGTGCCTAAGATAGGCTTTTGAATATTTGTGATCAACATATGAGGTGCCGTTCGGATCAATTGGAGAAAAATCGGCTTCCCATTTTTTATTTTTAATATTTATGATTCCTTCACTGGTAAAAAGCATGCCATTTCTACCGTTACGTGTTGGCATAACGCAATCGAACATATCCACGCCGCGAGCTATTGCTTCGATAATATTTTCAGGTGTTCCAACACCCATCAGGTAACGAGGTTTTTCCTTTGGCAGGATATCATTGACAACATCAATCATATCATACATCATATGATGCGGCTCTCCAACTGACAGTCCACCGATTGCGTATCCGGCAGCATCATAAGATGAGATTACTTTAGCAGATTCTTTTCTCAGATTTTCATAAACCGAACCTTGAACAATGGGAAAATAATGTTGATGAAATCCGTATTTTGGCTGGGTGTTTTTATAATGAGTAAAGCCTCTATCCAGCCAGCGATGTGTCATTTCCATGGATTTTTTTGCATAATCGTACTCACAGGGATACGGTGTACATTCATCCAAAGCCATCATGATATCAGCACCAATGCTGCGTTGAATTTCAACCACATTTTCTGGAGTAAATAAATGCTTTGAACCATCAATATGCGATTTAAACATGGCACCTTCTTCTGTCAGCTTACGATTTTCAGACAATGAAAACACCTGATAACCACCGCTATCGGTAAGGATCGGCCCATCCCATGTATTGAATTTATGTAATCCTCCGGCTTTTTCAATAATATCAATTCCCGGTCGTAAATAAAGGTGATATGTGTTTCCGAGGATGATTTTCGCTTTGATATCATCTTTAAGGAAAGTGAAATCAACTGCTTTTACACTACCGACAGTTCCAACCGGCATAAAAATCGGAGTTTGCACGGGTCCGTGTCCTGTTTCTAATACTCCTGCACGTGCGTTTGTATGCTGATCTACTTTTTCAAGCTTAAAACTCATGATTCAATCTTTGCGACAAAAGTAATAAAAAGAAAGGAGTCGTAAGCGCTTTTGCTTATGATAGGATAAAATATCAGATTACTACATATTAGCAAATGACCTATAAAACAGCTAATGACAACTAATACACAACAGTTACTATTCCTGCTTTTGGTTCAGAGCCATTAAAAAGATTGACAATATAAACGTAGCTTCCGGTTGGCACGGATTTTCCTTCAGTTGTTTTACCATCCCAAGGATCAGCTCCCGGATAACCGATATAGAGTACCTGTCCCCAGCGATTAAAAACCTGAACTTGATAATTATTGAACAAATCCAGATTTTCAATAATCCAACTGTCATTCACGTCATCCCCATTTGGTGAAAATGCATTAGGAATACGGATACATTCTTCAGGATTATCGACAAGCACAATATTTCCGACATCGTAGGTACATGCATTTGCATCACTTATCCTGACATTGTATGCCCCTTCCATTAATCCGTCTAAATATGGCAAATTGCCCGTAAACTCATCCCAATAAAAGGTATATGGTTCAACACCTCCTACTACATTCATATCAATATATCCATCTGTGTTCCCAATACAACTTGGTCCTTGGAATTCAAAACCAACAATAATTGGTGCTGGTTGAGATATCATGAACAAGGAGTCAATTTGACAATTGTTTGCATCTGTAACATGAAGTTCGTAAAACCCTTCATCCAAATTTTGAACTTGAGATGAATTACCAATAACTGAGCCTTGATTCAGCCATTGATATTCGTATGGTTGAGTACCACCGGAAAGATTGGCTGTAATTGAACCATCAGCAATTGAGTAGCATGAAACATTCTCTAGATTGGAAGATATCGTAACTGGACTTGAAGGTTGAGTAATATATATGCTATCATAATATGTACAGGAAAATGCATCTATCACATCAAAAACATACCAGCCGCTTGACAGATTAGCGATAGATATCCCAGATGAACCGTCCTGCCAATTCACCTCATAAGGTTCCGTCCCTCCTGAAACTGTCAAATGAATAGAACCGTCATTATATGAATAACATGATACATCGTTTATCACAGAAGAAACATTAAGTCCATTGCTTTCAGTTACAAAAACTTCATCGCTTGCAGTACAACCATTGGCATTACCTGTCACTAAGATTTGATAATCTCCTTCGGAATTCACCTCAGGATTCAGGCTATTTACTCCGGAAACGAAACTGCCATTCGTTGTTAACCAAGCATACGTAAATTCTGAACCAATGGAGGAAAGTGATCCGTCGAGGGTAATTGTAGCATTGCCGCAAGGTATCTCAGAATCACTTCCTGCGTTAGCAATTGGTGGAACAATATTTTCTGTGATAATGACTTCATCACTATTCTCACAGCCATTAAGTGAATTTATAATTGTGCAAATGTAAGTTCCCGGCTCGTTGACAAGCGGTGTTGCTGTATTTAGTCCGCTCACAATATTTCCGTCCGATGTTGTCCATAAAATATTGAACTCACTACCAGAATCTGAGCCTGTGCCATCCAGATTCAAACTGGTAATAGCACAGGTCAGCTCCTGATCCTCACCGGCTGAGACATTAGGGAGGGTGGTGAATTCAAGAACTGTAACTTCATCTGTTGAAGTACAAGCCGATAGATTGTTAAATACCGTCAAGGTGTAAGTACCTGAGGCATTAGTGGTGGGATAGATAGATGTCTCACCGGTTAGTATGTTTCCATTTGTTGTTGTCCATAAATACGAATAGTCAGAACCTGTTGATGAAGATGCGCCATCCAAAGTCACTGTCGGATCAGCACATGTTATTTCCATATCAACACCGGCATCAGCTATTGGAGGTGTTGTATTTTCAGTTACAACTACCTGATCAAAATGCTCGCAACCATTGACAGTGTTTATAATTGTCAACTCATAGTTGCCTGCCTGATCCACTGTTGGCACTAAAGTATTCTGACCAGAAAGTATATTTCCATCTGTTGTCGTCCAACTAAGATTATAATCAGGACCAGAGTCTGAGCCTGTGCCGTCTAAATCAACTGTCAAATTAGCACAGGTCAGAACCTGGTCAGCTCCAGCAAGCACATTGGGCTGAGAAAATGAGCCAAAAATTTCAACATCATCAACTGTGAAACAAGCATTCGAGAGATCTGTAACAGTTAATGTATATGTGCCTGCTTCGGCAATAGTAGGAGATAAACCATTTCCGCCAGAAAAAATTCCACCGGCAGGACCATCCCATTGATACTCAAATTGAGCGCCTGAACTAGAGCCCGTAGCATCTAAGGAAATGGTCGGATTAAAACAATTTATTGTAGCGTCAATCCCGGCATCAGCAATCGGATTATCAAAGCTTTCGGTTACCAAAGCTGCATCTGAAGCAGTACATCCATTGTTCGTATCTGTCACAACAATTGTGTATGTTCCTCCGGCATCAACTAGGGGATTGTCTGTATTTATTCCACCAACAATATTTCCGTTAGTAGTATTCCAAGCATAAGAAATGGTTGTACCTGAAGTTGAACCTGATCCATCCAAATTAATATCCGGGTTGGAACAAGTCAACTCCTGATCAGCACCTGCAGAAGCAATTGGTGCAATTAAATCTTCTGTAACACTAAGCTGATCAATTGAAGTACAACCATTATTTGTATTCGTAACGAGTAGGGTGTAAGTACCTACTGCATCAACATTGGGGATAGGGGTATTTGCTCCACTAATAATATTTCCTGACACGCTTGACCAGCTATAAGTAAATTCAGTACCTGATGAGGATGCATTCCCATCCAAATTTACCGTAGAAACAGCACAGGTTAAGGTTTGATCTGCCCCTGCATCTGCAGTTGGAGCTGTCATATCCTCAGAAATCATAATGTTATCTGTTGAAGTACAGCCATTAGCAGAAGTTACAGTGATTGTATATGTTCCAGCTGCGGTAAAACTGTTGGCTGCTGTAGTAACTCCACCACCCCAATCATATGTTCCTCCGCCGGTTGCAGTAACATCAATTTGTGCTGTGTTACAATCAATAACGGTGGTTCCTGTATTGTTGGTAATACCTGCGGTTGGAGCTGTTAAATCATCGGTAATGACAATATTATCAGTGGAAGTACAGCCATTTGAACCGGTAACTGTTACGGTGTATGTTCCGGCTGCGGTAAAACTGTTGGCTGCTGTAGTAACTCCGCCACCCCAATCGTAAGTTCCACCACCGGTTGCAGTAACATCAATTTGTGCTGTGTTACAATCAATAACGGCGGTTCCTGTATTGTTGGTAATACCTGAGGTTGGAGCTGTTAAATCATCAGAAATAAGAATATTATCAGTGGAAGTACAGCCATTCGAACCAGTAACTGTTACGGTGTATGTTCCTGCTGCGGTAAAACTGTTAGACGCTGTAGTAACTCCTCCACCCCAATCATAAGTACCACCACCTGTTGCTGTCACATCAATTTGTGCTGTGTTACAATCAATAACTGTGGTTCCTGTATTGTTGGTAATACCTGCGGTTGGTGGAGCAATGTCTTCGGTGACAGTTATCTGATCTTCAGCAGTACATCCATTATCGGTATCAGTGACCGTAATTGAATAGGTTCCGGCAGCATCAATTTGCGGTGTAGATGTTGTATTTCCATTTACAATATTCCCGCCTACCGTAGTCCAGTTGTAATTAATCGACGCTCCAGATGAAGAACTTGTTCCATCCAAGTTTAATGATGTAGTATTGCAATCAAGTATTTGATCGGTACCTGCATCTGCGGTGGGCAAGTTAGCATCCTGATCAATTACAACATCATCAGTATCGGTACAAGCTTGCGGCGAAGTAATTGTCAGTGTATAAGTTCCCGCTGCATTCACTTCAGGTGTTGCAGTATTTGCGCCAGAAACAATTCCTGGACCTGACCAGCTGTAAGTAATTCCTGTTCCGGTTGAAGCAGACCCATCTAGGAATATAGAAGGGCTCCCACAAGTTAGGGTTTGATCTGTCCCTGCATTTGCAATAATTTCAGGATAGAATGTAAATTCAATTACATCACCAATGTCCCAACACCCATCACCATCGACATCGTATCCTTGAGCAATATCACATGGGAAAGCATTGCAAATATCATCGAAAGTTAAGGCTGCTAAATAAAAAGTTCCTGTTGAGAACCCAGACCCATCATTCACATCACCAGTGTCTGGATTATAATCAAAACCTAAATAACCGGCATTCGTTTCAGGAGCAGTTAAGTCTGTTGGAGATGATGTCCACAATACGTAGCCAAGACCATTTGGATCTGAGCTTGCTGGATCAGGAAGTATGTAATCATTATTTGTATTAAATTCTATTTGGTCACCCCAACACACATCATATTGATTGGAAGGATCAGTAACATCCACTCCGTTAATAAGTACGGAAGTTGTACCAACACTTGCCGGGCAAGTTACGGGAGGATAATAATATGATTCACAATGATCATCTAATTGGCATTCGGATGGAACAATAAAGCTTATTTCAAGAATATATGTTGTGTTTGGAGCTAATCCTGTCCACTCAGGATTGTAAAATGTCACACCAGCATTAGGATTAATAGCATCTGGAGCAACAGCTGTTGCAGGACCACAAGGATCAGCAGGATACAATAAGGCGTTACGTGTTATATCACAGGTCACACCAACAAGCTGAGTAGTACCAACAGATACGATTAAACCAAGCGTACCATCAGCACCTGTTGTTACTGAGTGATAACTCACATAAGTAGAATCGTTTGCAGGATCAGTTAGCGTATTCATTGAAGAGCAATGATTTCCTAAATCATTTGCCTCTGTAACATCAGCATAAGGTCCAGCTATATTACAATCGGGGGTACTACAAGTACCACAAGGTTCAGGTCCACAACCAGCAGGATCAACAGTAATAGTAATGACAGAGTCACATGATGTGACTCCATCACTAATCGTTGCTCTATAACTCGTAGTTGTTACAGGAGCAACATCGACACTTAAAGGGGATGATGTGGATGTAGCGATAATTGTACTGGTCGATAAATTCTCAATTTCTAAAGTAATACCAGGGTTGGTTGTTGAGATGACAATATTATCAAGGCCCCAGTTATCAGTACCTGAGCTTGTTACCTTTGATTGCATCCAACGAAATTTTGTGTTTGCTGTTTGAGCTGCTGCAGGAATTGGATAAAGCATTTGTGTCCAATTTTTGACATAATCTCCGCAACCTGTTAATCCACCTTCTGATCCAAAGCTACCTTCTGTTCCGTTGGGGTAAATGTATTTGAAAGTTGTCCAATTAGCGCCTCCATCGGCTGAGTATTGTAGGTAAACACCCTCAAAAGTTCCACCTCCCTGATCAGGGGATTCACAAGGTGAACCGCTACCATTATTTCTAGCTTGACGATATTCAAAGCTGATGGTTCCACCAGCAGAAACATCCATCGCATTGGTTTCTAAAATACGAGGTCCGGGAGCATTTTGCATCCATAAATACATGGATCCATCTAAGGATGGGACGCATGCAGAATTTGTTATGCTTGCCGAAGCAGTAGCATCCCAACCAGTACCAATTGTACCATCATTAAAATCGTTATTTAATGGAGCACTAACTACACTACCAGTTGCTTCAAGGCTAACAGTTTCGCCAGGACATATGGTTGCTTCTGGAGAAAAGTCGATATTACACCCAGGTTCACCAGGAACAGGAAATGTAATTATATTTGCCTCCCAGCCGAGGTTCGTTTCGGTTTCATTATTTTCGAAAACAAGTGTGAGACATCCGGAAGCATTTGTTGCTGCAAAAAGTGTTGGTGTTCCAATTAAGGGTTCACCCCCAAATGCTTCCACACCCATACCGTATGGCGTTACACCTGTATTATATTTTACGGTATAATCCCCCATTAATTTCCCAATATCATTTCCTGTAGCTGTAGGCCCATCGTATATATATAATGGATCTTCCTCATCCCACATCCAGTCCCAGGTAGTTTTAAAATAAATAAAATCAACAGCAACCTTGTAATCTGGATCAGATGGACACAAAGTAATTGTGTAGGAAGTATTGCCATCATCACCGGAAGGTCCTCCCGCATCATAAAAGGTTTGTCCTGTTGAAACATTGACAGTTCCCCCGTCACTTATCAGAACATCCTGAGCGAAAGTGCGAGAAACAAAAATTGAAAATGTTAATAATACAATACTGAATATGACCGACAATAACCCTTTCATACGACTAATTCTTTAAGATAATTTTCTGAGTTGATAATTCGCCATTCATCATGACAGATACAAAAATCAAATCTCCTGAAGCAGGATATTTTGACATATCAAATTCCACATGAGAAATGCCGGGATAAATGTTTTCCTTAATCATTGTACGACCTGTCATATCGACAACACGAACAGATGCACCATCCACATTATTGATGAAAGAAACATTGAGAAACTGTGTGCTCATCCATAAATCAAAGCTTGGTTTTGAAAGCTCATCAACTTCAACTTCAACAGAAACAGGGTATGTTAAACTCAGCGTTCCGTCAAAATCAACTTGTTTAAGTCGGTAATAACTGATTCCTTGCAATGGTTTTTCATCAGTGTATTGATACTGAATGGTTTCATATGAATCTCCATGTCCTTTGATTTCTGCAATATTTTCAAAATCAACGCCGTTGGAAGATCGTTGTAAAATAAATTTCTCGTTATTTTTTTCAGATGCAGTAACCCAATTTAAAATAACTTTGTTTTGAAGCGTAAAGGCTGAAAAATCGACAAGTTCAACTGGTAGAGGATATTCAGAAGAGACGCCATCGGTGACATGAATATAGTAGTTAGCAGTCGCAGATGAATTTCCGTCAATGATTATGTAATAAGTATTTCCAATTACCGCATTATCCATCGACAGATCAAAATTTTCCACGGAACCGTTACCAGTATGACTACGACCATCCAATGTATTTGGCGTACTTTCAGATGAAGATTCTGGACATGTCATCACAATCCAATTATCATGCCCGGAACAAGGTGTTGGATTTCCCTCAACAACGATGACTTGAATATCACCAGATGAAGCTTGAATACCACTAACAGACATGTTAAAATATGTCGATGTCGCAATAAATTTCAGATACTGTGCTTCGTTATAACTGGCGTTCCAGCATCCACAGCCAGTAATTCCATCTCCACAACTTACATGTTTTGTGGGCTGATTCCCATCATCAGAATCGGCATTTAAATTAGAACTTACATATGTCCCTAAAACAAGTTCGTAAGCATTATCACAGTTTGCTCCAAAATTAGAGATATCAGTTTCAGAAAATGATGGTCCAAACTCAAGCTCAATATAATCAAGCTCAATATCATCGAGTGTAGAAGATGCCGTTTCGCTAAATGTTACTGTCCAAGTACCATTTGCATTTGCTAATCCATCAAAATTACTTGAAAAATCACCAGCAGTTGAAATTCGATACAACCCAATATCGTAAGGTTTTATGGCAGAAGAAGTCGGTAGATTTAATCTGGAACTTTCTCTTAGTGTGACTTGAACATCGTCCGTATTTGAATCAAATGTACCTGTTGAAAAAAGTTCTATACTGCCTTTTGCTCCAGGAGATGTCAGATTACATTCATATTGAGATAAATCTTCACCATTTCCATTTTTCAAAAATATTTTCACTTGTCTTAATCCATTTTCATTTACATCAAGAGGTGCTGTCAAACCAGACACCTCAATGTCAAAACTCAATGTCCCATCATTGCTTATTTCTGTTCCGGCAAAAGACCCACAAGTTCTAAATTGAGCAGGAATACTAAACGCAGGATCAAATGAACTAGGACAAGATAATATTTGGGAACCTGTAAGAGCTGTTGTATTAAAACAAGTACCATCGGCAGTATAAATATCAAAAGAGTAAGACAATCCACTAGTTAAACCAGTAATAGAGGCACTTGCACCTGTGTCATAATATACGACAAAATTACCACTATTTCCACTGCCAATTTCTTGTCCTAAACCAAAAATTGGATTTGCTGTATAACTAATATCTGAAACAGGTGGGACATCTAAATCTATTGTTTTTCGAGCAACAACCAATACACTATCACCGGAATTATTTGTCCAAGACAAGTCAACTGAATAGCTTGAATAATCGTCAATAGACAACCCTGATGGTGGTGTGGATGGTGGTGTACAAGAAGAAAGTGTCCCTTCGATTACAATATTATCAATTCTTTCATAAGCACTTGAAGCATCTCCAGTCCAACCTTCAACTTTAAGCTCAATACTTGAAGCACAAGACAAACCACTAAGGGATGCCGTTCCAGAGTCGTAAGTTGACTGATTTATACGAGTAAAAAAGTTCACCCAACTTCCCCCATCAATACGATAATAAAAATAGAAATTTGCATTTGGAGCAGAAGAGGCCCCATTCATTTCCCAATCAATGCTAATTGAAACATCGGAAGCTGACACATTAATTACTTTTGAATACCAGTCTAACCTATCGGATGAACTGCCATTAATATCTTTCCACTCAAGGTGTTTTCCTGAAACAACTCCACAATAATCTGAACTATTTACTAATCCAGGGCTCCCAACCTCTACAATACTCCAATTATTATCAGTAGGATCATTGGATGTACTTCCAAATATTCCTGATGTCCCAATGACATCATTTGCATCTTCAAAATATTCTGAATAAATAATGTTTTGTGCATATAGAGGTTGGGACATAATTAAGACAAGTATCGTAAGTGTTACAATACTTATCACATATGTTAAATATGAAAATTTAAAATTGCTCATAACAGTTGATTTATTTTTACGCAATTATGATGTAAATGTAAAGCTCTAGTTAATAAAAGCTTAATCAATGGTATGTACAGAAGTAAATTAGGGCTAAAATGCGCTCTAAGGGATTAATGGTTAGAGTTTGGGGTGTATGGTAAGCTATTATGCAATTTTATCTAAAATAGATTTTGGGAACTTTCTTGATACGGGGATTTCGGTATCAATTTCTGGAATATGCAACTTATAACCTTGAGCATTTCCACTTACTTTACTGATTTTAGAGACATTTACGATGAAAGATTTATGACAACGGACAACCAATTCACAGGATTTAAGCTGATCTTCCATCCGTTTAAGACTGCCTCTTAACAATTGTTTTTTTACCTCTCCATGTTTTTTGAAATATACAGAAGAATAATTATCGCTGGCTTCAATATAAAGCAGTTCATTTATATAAATTTCCACTTTATCTTTTTCGTTTTCAGCAATCAGAGTTAACAATCTACAATCATCTTTTTTATCGGCAGTTTGCAATTTCTCAGACACATTTTGAGCGAGTTTTACATGTTTAGTCAACATGATACGCTCTGCAATAAGAATGAATAAGAAAATGGGCAAAACTGCAAACGAAAACACAGTAAGTAGGGCAGAAAAGAAAGCTTCAACACCCAGTTGATAATCTGGTGACTGAAATAGTGCAAGGAAGAAAGCAAGTGTTATAACCACAAGAAAAACCGTACCTGAAATCATCAATAATGAGGAAAGATTTTTTGTGACACGATTAAGATTACTTAATGCAAATACCATGGTGATTATCAAAGCAATCAATAAGAAATAGCGATGGTTTTTTTCAGAATTTGCTTGTTTTTGTAACAGTTTCTCTTTTTCAATAAGAAATTCAATCTCTTTTTCTTTTTCCGCAATTTGATATCTCGATTCAATTTCTGCAATTTTTGTATTGATCTCAACACTACTCAAAGAGTCATTTAAAGCAATGAAGCGACGTTGAAATTCAAAAGCAGATTTAAAATTATTTTGCTTTGCATAAATATCTGACAACTGAAAATATGCTTCCCGAATTTCATTTTTAAAATCAACCATAGAAGCATATCGAATACTTTCTTTAATATCATCAACAGCTAAACTTAGGCGATTTTGTGCTTTATACAATTTACCTCTCTCAATTAGGCAGATGGCAATTCCTGCATCATCTTGCAATTCTTTTGCAATATCCAAAGCTTTATTCAAATGCTCTTCAGCCAGAGAATACTTATTTCTTTTAATATCGACACCAGATAATCCGTATAAGGCAAAATAAATTCCCTCTTTATTGTTTAAGGTTTGTTCGTGTAGCAAAGAATTGTAATAATAGGTATATGCCAAATCCAAGCTATCCTTCAATTCATATACAGTCCCAAGGTTATAATAACGCAATGAAATTTCGGCTTTATTACCGATTTTTTCCTCAATTTCAAGCGACATTTTATAATATTCCAATGCATTATCCAGACTTCCCTGAGTTTGATAAACACTCCCGATATTATTGTAACAGACCGACTTTTTGCTATCATCGTTTTGGTTTTTTGCAATATCGAGGGCTAACAAATAATCTGAAACTGCTTTTTCATATTCACCTAAATTCTTAAACAAAATTCCCTGTAGGATAAGTGCATCAAATTCTCTGTTTTTATCCTGTATTGCTTTACTTCTTTCGAGTGCAAGTTTTGCATATTCGACAGCCTTCACGGAATTTTTTCTGGATAATTTCCTGGACAAGGTCAGGCATGAATCAATCGCCACAGTATCGTGAACAGGCTCGTCAACGATATTTACCCAACTATCAACCGGCTGTGCAGTGGTAGTTGAAAACACAAAGCTAAGTGCAATAAAAAGAAAAACGACTAAACTTGGCATTAAAAAATAATTTATACCACAAAGTTAGTCGTTTTTTTTCGTTTTCAACAAATAAACATAACAGTGCGTGATTTATTCGTTGACTTTTACAATGGTGAATTCGGTTCTGCGGTTTGCAGCATGCTCATCTTCAGTACAATTTGAACATTGATTACATGGGAAAATTGGTTTGGATTCTCCATAACCTTTACCATATATTTGGTCAGAATTTTCAACTCCAGCGTGGATATAATCTGCTGCAGATTTTGCACGCTTATCGGACAATCTCATATTAGATTGATATGAACCACGGCAATCAGTGTGGGAACTAAGCTCAATTGAGATGTCAGGATTATTATTCAAAAATTCAATCACCTTATCCAATTCAGTTGCTGCATCCTCACGGATATTCCATTTTGCAAAATCGTAATAAATAGGTGCTAAATCAATGAGTTTTGAGATTTCCAGTTTTTCTTGTGCTTTAATCATGACAAGTTGTTCTCGCGGAATTACCACTTCCCCGCCATCTTCAATAACCATAGCAAATTCCACTTTTTTGTTCAAATAGGATTTTTTTCTAAAATCAATGAGTAAGTGGATACTGTCCCCACGACGGTATGTATGCGGAAATTCCCATTCAATACCATCCGGCTCAGACAAATCAGAAAAGATAGAATCGCCCTCACAGAAAATGGTAATATCCATATCGACAATTGGTGTTCCTTCTTCATTAATTGGTCGAATACTGAAAATCGGATAATCTTCAAGCACAATATCAAATTGAATGAACTCCTGTAAAGGATCAACATCTGTCAACAAAGAAAATTCATCGTTGAAATAATCTGTATGGTCTGCCTCAATGCGGTATTCGATATCTCGCACAGCTTTAATTTCATATTTTCCTTCCGGATTTGTTTTTAAACTTGTCTTTACTCCTGTGTCATCCGTAAAGTCAATGCTTGCATTTTGCACTATATTTCCTTTTGTATCGGATACAATTCCACGTATTTTTAGTGGTTTCACAAGATTTTCCCAGGAATAAATATCGTCATTTCCCTTCCCTCCTTCTCGGTTTGAACTAAGATATCCTTTTTGTATCCCATTTTTATTTTCGGCAACGAAAAAAGCGAAGTCATCACGTTTTGAATTAATTGGAGCCGGAAGTGCTTGCGCTTTCTCAGTAGTATTCAAATCAGCACAAAATACATCCAAACCTGACGTATCAACAAATCTTGAGAAATACAAGTTTTCATCCTTATCAATAAATGGAAAAAGTTCATCCTTATCAGTATTCACATGATTAGACAAGACAACAGATTTCCCCCAGATTCCATTTGTGTATTGGATCTTATAAATATCAGTTCCACCAAATCCTCCGGGTTTATCCGATACAAAATATAAAAGATTTCCATCCTCTGAAAAGCTAGGATGTCCGTTGGAGTATTCGGTTGAATTTACCGGAACTTCTTTTATTTCCGACCAATGATCGTCCAACCATGTACAATAATACAATTGCAGTTTCAGTTCATGCTCCTCATTAAATCGCTTTGTTTTTCCAAAATATGCACTGCGTGTAAATACGAGCGTATTATTTGCCAAGGAATAGACCAAGGGGCCTTCATGAAATTTTGTATTGATAAAATCCATCATCTTCATAAGCTTTTCGCTTTCTGAATTTGTTTTTACATCGCAAAAATGCCGATTTGTATTTTTGTCTTTTTTTGACAAGATATTATCCGGAGCATCAGATATAAAAACCAGATCACCAAATAACTCAGAGGCTGAAAACTCTGAATATTCAGTATTAACCGGAAGATTTTCAATGGCATAAACTGCGGGTGTCTGTTGAGCGAATATCTCGACATGTATCAAAACGAGAATAAAAATGAAAATATGTTTCATAGTCAAAAATTTCATATTAAAAATATCTGGGAGACACATAAGATTTATCAATCGGACGGATATCGTATGTTAATGTTATCTCATGCGAACCGCTTTGAAAAGCGCTTAATTGAGTGATGCTATAATCATAAGAATAGGTCACTCTGAAATCATCATACACCTGAATTGAAAACAGCGGTCCTACAGCATCCATATGACGATATAATAATCCGAACCAAAAACGATCTCTCATAATTACCGACAGTGTTGCCTCAACCGAAAGCGGCGCATTTTTCACATAGCGAGTCATTGCCATAGTACGAAGTTTAAAATCGGGATCAATATCAAAAACATAGCCTCCCATCAAGTATGCATGACGCTGATATGTCAAATTTCCTGTTTCTACAGAGTATTTTTGGTTCAATAATGACGGAACACTAAACCCGACAAAACCATTTGTAAATTTTGCATACAGTCCAGCGCCAAAAACCGGTTTAAAACGATTGATATTTTGATAAAACGCAGGATCATCGATCTGAACACCTTCAACAGAGGAAAGTGCAGCATTTACATTATTCATTCCGGCAGATAAACCAGCATACAATTTGATGTTTTGGTTAAGCAACATATGGTATGACGCACTAATTTTGAAGCCGGTATTAGACAAGGGTCCGGCGACATCGCGTTGTAATGTTAATCCGAAACCCAGCTGGTGTTTATAAGGTGTATGCACACTAAATGCATAAGTTTGCGGGGCACCTTCAAGCCCTACCCATTGAATTCTACTGGTAAAATCAAGTGAAATCAATTCTGATGAGCCGGCGTATGACGGATTCACCATGAGTTGATTCAACATATAATGTGCTTTCAGTGGATCTTGTTGAGCAAAACCAGGCTTTGCCAAAACAAACAGAAGCACTATTGGTAATATTAAAAATATACGTTTCATAATCATTTATTAATAAGCGATATAAATATAACCTGAGAATGTTTCTTCATTTTTATCGTGTAATTTCAGCACATAATAATACGTACCAGCCGGTAATTGCCCCCCATTCATATTTCTTCCGTCCCATGTATTATTATATGGTTTTGCTTGATAAACCATATTTCCCCAACGATTGAATACAGTAATTTCATTATCGGGGAATGGAATTAAACCATCGATTATCCAAGTATCCCCAATATTATCATTGTTTGGAGAGAAACCACTTGGAATATGAATCGGAACATCCGCTAAAACTGTAATAAAAACACTATCAGTTGTTTGACACCCATTTTCATCAGCAGTTAGCATAAAAGAATAAGTTTCATTACTTGCCTGATTTTCATCTGCATAAAAAACTGGATTCAAACAGTCATTACATGACAACATATCCGAAGGAGTCCAAATAAGCTGATCGACCCCAGTTACTTCAATGCTTACTGTATTATCTGAATAAATCACACTGTCAGAAATCCATACATCGAATTCAGGATAAGGATTAATGACAACTGATTGTGAATAATTCTCAATACATGCATCTTCATCAGCCGGAGTAAATTGATAATTTTGGCTTCCTGCAATCTCTGATGTAATTACAAATGGTGTCCATGATCCAGTAATACCATTGTTTGACTCTGTAGGTAAAAGATCAACACTTTCACCGACACAATAAGGACCAAAATTCTGAAATTCCGGAGTCAGCATTTCATCCACAGTCACTGTAATGCTTACATTATTAGCACATTCTCCAGAGCTTGGTATAAACACATAATCCGCTTGTCCAACAAGGTTCGTATTGATTTCAGAAGGCGACCATACCCCATTGACATCATTTTCAGATGTAGAATTCAATTGATCTGCTTGTTCCCCCTCACAGTAATTGTCAATTATTGTGAATGTAGGTTCAACAGACACTTGCACATCCACATTTATCATATCTGAAGCAGTACATGAGTTATTATCTGTAATCGTCACAGCATAATTACCACTGGCATTCACTTCTTGATTTTCTTGCGTATTTCCTGTTGACCAAATATAATCTGACATTCCGACACCTGCATTTATGGCAAAAGGCAATTCACTGTCGCACAATGAAATATCGGCTCCCAAATCAAGTGAAGGAGCTAAATTCACATCAACAATTACAGTTGATGTGGCAGTACACCCCTCAAGATTTGTTACTGTAACAGTGTATGAATCAGAACCTGATACATTAATCGCTTGAGAATTCTCACCTGTGCTCCAATTGTAAACATCAAATGCAGCTCCAGCATCTATGGATAGAGGTGCATCGTAAGAACAAAGTGCTTGATCGGATCCTAGATCAACTGTAGGAGTTGGATTCACTGTTAATACCATGGATGAACTTGCGGTACAAGCATTCCCATCTGTCACTGTTACTGCATAGGTGTCACTTGCTGAAGCAGCCAAAGTTTGCGTATCAGAACCTTCTGACCAATTGTAATCAGACATTGAAGCTCCGGCATCCAATGTAATTGGAACATCATATGCACATAATGTTTGATCGGTTCCTAAATCGACTGTTGGTGCAGGATTTACTGTGACATCAACTTGATCTGTTGCAGAGCAAGAACCGGCAGAAACAGTCACTTCATAAGTTCCAGAGGAGACAACATCAATTGTTGGAGAAGATGACCCTTCACTCCAACTGTAATTGTAAACAGCACTTGTTCCTGGATTGAGGGTAACAGGTGCATCATAACTACAGACAACCGTATCACTGCCTAAATCGGGGACAGGGGAAGTCTCTAAACTGAGATGCATCGCATCTGTTGCAGTACAGCCATTACTCGCCGTAACTGTAACAAAATAATCATCTTCAGCATCAACCGTTAGAGTTTGAGTGTCATCACCAGTTGACCAAGCATAATCAGACATTCCAGCACCCGCATCAAGCATGAGATTATCGTAATCACATATCACTTGGTCTCCACCTAAATCGACTATTGGAGTAGTATTTACTGTTAAAGCCATGGAAGAGTTTGCCGTACATCCATTGCCATCTGTCACTGTCACTGCGTAAGTATCGCTTGTTGAAACATCCAAAGTTTGTGTATCAGAACCATCTGACCAATTATAATCAGACATTGCAGCTCCTGCATCCAAAGTAATTGGCACATCATATGAACAGAGTGATTGATCCGTTCCCAAATCGACTGATGGTGCAGTGTTTGCTGTTAAAGTCATGGAAGAGTTTGCCGTACATCCATTGCCATCTGTCACTGTCACTGCGTAAGTATCGCTTGTTGAAACATCCGAAGTTTGTGTATCAGAACCATCTGACCAATTATAATCGGACATTGCAGCCCCTGCATCTAATGTAATTGGAACATCATATGAACAGAGTGTTTGATCCGTTCCCAAATCGACTG
>JAQIBY010000129.1 GCA_027858835.1 Bacteroidales bacterium
TAATTTGGTGCTTGGTGCTAGTGTCAGGTGCTTGGGAAATTGTGCTAAACAGCAAACTGTCTGCTGAATTCTTACAGATTTCTCAGTCACTCCACTTCGTTACGTTCCTTCGAAAAGACTTTTTTTAAAGTTTTGGGAGAGGAAAAAGGGCGATGACATTTTGGCAAATTCAACACTTTGTCATCGCCCTTTTTCCCATCCCGCAAGGTGATGCGGTCATTTCGAAGGAGATACGACTGCGAAATCTGAAAGAAAATTCCAAAACTTGTCCGGCGAAGACGGATAACAAGGAAGCACCAAAACTCAATATTCAAATTCCAAACAAAACGAACTGGGACAGGAGTCAGGTTTTAGAGGTTACCTGCCAGCCGACAGGCTGGTGTGTCAAGTAAACTGTGCTAAACGATAAACTGTCTGCTGAATTCCTACAGATTCCTCACCCCTTCTTTCATCGGGGTTCGAAATGACATTTTATAAATTTTTGGGGAGGAAAAAGGGCGATGACAATAACTTTCAACTTTTAACTTTTAAACTTTTAACTAACTATTTGTCATCGCCCTTTTTCCTCATCCCGCAAGGTGATGCGGTCATTTCGAAGGAGGTACGACTGAGCGATGTACAGAGCCGGTCGAAGTGAAATCTGAAAGAAAATTCCAAAACTTGTCCGGCGAAGACGGATAACAAGGAAGCTCCAAATCCCAACATTCAAATTCACAACCTACAACCTCCTGTCAAACTGCCGATAAGCAAGCAATAATGATTCTTCGGAATGATCTTCGTATTTTATTTCAAGCGCATCAGCCAAATTTGCTGATACGATTGCAACATCTTTTTTGGGAAATGCTGCTTCAGCCAGAACATTTAGAAACCGTATCACTTTAAAAGTATCAAAATACCGATACAATCGTTTCAAATAAGCGTTCTCGTCAGATACATTTTCCCGTGCATCTAAAATAGCATCCCACAAATAAATTCGATGCATATAATTCTGCACCGTTTTTGGAAACTCATCCATTGCTGCAGTATAACTTGCGGAATCCATTTCATATGTCTGGTTCAACAGTTTCACAAGATCAGAAAGCACACGAAAACTCTTAAAACTATAAACATCATACCCGCCTTCCTCACGGATTTTTTTCACCTCAGTACCGGTACCAAACGGCACTCTATCAGAAACCCGACCTGAGGGATAAACTGCCGGAAGATTACATTCACCAAGAATCCCGTTTAATTCGATTTTATTCAGAAAATAAAAATCCTCACCCGCATTTTTTCGGTTCATTCCACCCTGATCAGCATACGCTTTGGCTTTTACGGCAAAACATGACCCGATCGAATAAAAATGATGCGGATATCCGCTCCATTCCATGGCATGGCGGAAATATCTGAGATACAATTCATATAACACAACCGGATCATCTGCTTCTTGATATTGATGTTCAAAATAAATGGTTGCAGCATCCTGCTCGAGATGTTTTTGGAAATGCTCACGAATTGCTTTTAAATAATTTTTTGAGACAACAGCATCTGCATCCAAAGAAACAATAATTCCTTGCGGATTATTAATGGCATTAAACCGTCGAATTGCGATATCCATTCCGTATTTACGGGCAGAACCCGGACCGGCAACTTTTTTTGGGAAAAGCTGCCAATAGACATGCAATCGGATAAAACTATGATCTAAGGACTCTGCAAACTCCATATAATGCTGAAAATCGGTGAGATTTCGATCAATTATTGCATCGTCTTTATCATCAGGGGCATTAAAAACTAAAATCACATCAACCGGACAATCTGGGTCGTCATTATTCATTAACCCAATGATAGTGTCTTCAATATCCGGTTCATTATAGGCCGGAATAACAACAGCCAGTTCCAGATTATCCGGAACCGGCTGTTTAATTTCATCGTCTTCAGTTTGAAAACGTTTAAAATAAGTATCTGCAAATGCCATAAATTCAATTATTTTTCATCATCAGTTTGGTAACGCAAATTCAAAAATCGCAAGACTTCATTGGTAATATCCATTGCTTGATTTGAATACAATACGTTGGTTCCAACCGCATCGCCAAGAATCAAGACAAAACGATCTTTATTTATCAACTCAATATTGTAAATCACAGAATCATACAAACGTTGTGTCATCTGCTCCTGATTTTGCGCCAACTGCATGGTCAGATTTTCCTGCAACATTTGTAAATCATTTTGCTGTTTCAACAAGTCTTGTTGCTGTGCCTCCATACTAGCCTGACTTAAAAATGCACCTGTTTCCATTTTCTTTTGAAATGCAGTATAGTCTTTTTCAAATTTCATCATTTTATTTTGGAAAGTGCTTTCCGCATTTTTTTGTCGTTCTAATAAATCTTCGTTTAAATCCTGCGCCAGTCGATATTCCAACAACAAAGTATCAAGTTTTACCACGGCAATACGTTCAGAAATAATAGACTCTGCTGTATCCATTATTGCAGAATTACTAATATCACCGGACGCACTACTAACCTGACTCGTAGGTTTACCTGTAAAATACAAAACAAACAATGCAATAATACCAAGCAGTAAAATCACATTAAAAATTAGAATTCTGTTGTAAAGCTGCTTAAAATCTTTCATGGTTTAAAAATTAATTATCATCTTTACGCAAAGATAAAATTTTGCATTGGAAATCATGCAATTTATTAAAAATTTATCCTTAAGAGAGCAAAAACATTCAATGCCTCTCGCTTATAAGGAGGGTTTCCGGGCAAAACCGAACCGAAAAACAATAAAAAAACATATTCAAATGATTAACACAAAACTACTCAAACCACAGAGCATAGTCATTGTTGGCGGCTCCGATGATGTTCAAAAGCCAGGTGGAAAAGTACTAAAAAACCTGATTGACGGTAATTTTAAAGGCAATTTGTATGTGTCAAATCCCAAAGTTGATGAGGTACAAGGATTAAAATCTTATCGAAATATTGCGGAATTACCACAAACCGATTTGGCAATTCTTGCGATTCCCGCAAAATTTTGCGTGGACACGGTAAAATTACTTGTTGATGAAAAATCAACCCGCGCTTTCATCATTTTATCAGCAGGTTTTAGCGAAGAAAATGAAGAAGGAGCAGAAATCGAAGCAAAAATTGTTGAAAAAATCAATTCAGTTGAGGGTTCTCTCATTGGACCAAACTGTGTTGGGGTATTAAATGAAAATTATAATGGAATCTTCACAACTCCGATTCCAAGATTAGATCCTCAGGGTGTAGATTTTATCTCCGGAAGTGGTGCAACTGCTGTATTTATTATGGAAAGCGGTGTACCAAAAGGCTTGAGCTTTTCTTCCGTATGGTCAGTCGGAAACTCGGCTCAAATAGGCGTTGAAGCAGTGCTGAAACATCTTGACGAAACATACGAGCCGGGAGTTTCTTCTCCTGTAAAATTACTCTACATTGAGAATATCGACCAACCGGAAATGCTGCTGAAACATGCATCTTCCTTAATTCGTAAAGGATGTAAAATTGCTGCAATCAAATCAGGTGGTTCTGAAGCCGGAAGCCGTGCAGCATCATCACATACGGGTGCACTTGCTTCATCTGATGTTGCTGTAGATGCACTTTTCCGTAAATCAGGAATCGTTCGTTGTAACGGACGTGAAGAATTGGCAAGCGTAGCCTCAATTTTCATGCATCCTGAATTAAAAGGGAAAAACATTGCGATTATCACACATGCAGGCGGTCCGGCAGTTATGCTAACCGATTCGCTCAGTAATGGCGGTCTGGAAATTCCTCACCTCGACGGACCAAAAGTCGATGCTCTCTTGGAAAAACTATTTCCCGGCTCAGCAGTAGGAAACCCGATTGACTTTCTGGCAACAGGAACCGCAGAACAACTCGGACATATTATTGATGCCTGTGAAAACGATTTCGATGAAATTGACGGAATGGCAGTTATTTTCGGAAGTCCGGGATTATTCCCTGTTTTTGATGTGTATGATTTGCTAAATGAAAAAATGAAATCCTGCAAAAAACCAATCTATCCGATTTTACCATCTGTTGTCAATGTGAAAGATGAAATTGCAGAATTTGTTGCAAAAGGACGTATTAATTTCCCGGACGAAGTGATTTTCGGTGATGCACTCTGCAAAGTATTCCATACATCCGAACCACAACCGGAAAGCATTGACATGCCAAAAATGGATACAGCAGGTATCCGAAAAGTAATTGACAATGCAGACAGCGGCTATATTTCACCGGATGAAATCACCGAATTACTTGATGCGGCAGGCATCTCTCACTCTAACGACCGAGTTGTCAACACAGAAGAAGACGCAATTAAATTCTGCACTGAATTCGGATATCCGGTTGTAATGAAAGTTGTCGGACCCGTGCATAAATCAGATGTTGGCGGTGTTGTATTAAACGTGAAAGACGAAACAACAGTTCGAAAAGAGTTTAAACGTCTGATGCAAATCAAAGATACCTATGCTGTGCAAATGTTTGAAATGTATTTTGGGCAAGAAATTTTCATTGGCTCAAAACGTGAAGATAAATTTGGTCACATGGTATTATGTGGATTGGGTGGGATTTTCATTGAGGTGCTGAAAGATGTACAAAGCTCACTTGCACCAATTAGCAAAGAAGAAGCCCATGGCATGATTCAGCGACTGAGATCATATGGAATCATCAAAGGTGTGCGTGGACAAGAAGGTGTGAATGAAGATATTCTCGCTGAACAAATTGTTCGGGTGGCTGCTTTAGTAAAAACAGCCCCTGAAATTTTCGAAATGGACTTGAATCCACTCCTAGGAAATTCAAAAGAAGTGGTTGCCGTAGATGCCCGTATTCGCATTGAAAAAGACTAAAACAGCATTTTGACTCATAAAAAAACGCCCGAAAAATCGGGCGTTTTTTTTGCGCTACAATTCAGGAAAATCTTAGCTTTGCGACATGGAATCACTACGTGCATTATACCGAATTGGGAACGGCCCATCATCCAGTCATACCATGGGACCAAAGAAAGCTGCAGAGCAATTTCGCGGAAAACATCCTGAGGGAAAACGCTTTAAAATTTGGTTGTATGGTTCGCTTGCCGCGACAGGAAAAGGTCATCTTACAGGAAAAGTGCTTGAAGCGTGTTTTACGGATACCGAGATGGAAATAATCTGGGAACCGGAAACATTTCTTGAGCGTCATCCGAATGCAATGAAATTTGCTGCCTACGATAAGAATCAAAACCTAATTGATGAATGGATAACATATTCTGTTGGAGGTGGAGCCATTATCGATGATCTTAGTGAAGAAAAACATCTATCCGTTTACCCATTAAAAAACATGAAAGACATTCTAAAATGGTGTAATACAAATGGGAAACAATTATGGGAATATGTTGAAACACATGAAGGATCTGAAATCTGGGATTTCCTTTCTGTTGTCTGGTCTGCAATGGAATCATCCATTAAAAAAGGGCTTGAAACCGAAGGCACGCTTGAAGGAGGACTAAAACTTCCCCGCAAAGCACATACTTACGAACTGCGCGCACAAAACTTTGCAGGACAAGTAAAACGTAGAGGAATGCTTTTCGCATATGCTCATGCTGTGTCTGAAGAAAATGCTGCCGGAGGTGAGATTGTCACCGCACCAACTTGTGGAGCTTCAGGAACATTACCGGCAGTCTTAAAATACCACAAAACCTTCAATAAACATGGAAAATCCTCCATCCTAAAAGCACTTGCCACGGCAGGATTAATCGGAAATATTATTAAAACAAATGCCAGCATTTCCGGAGCTGAAGTCGGATGCCAGGGAGAAGTTGGCACAGCCTGTGCTATGGCATCTGCAGCTTGCGCGCAACTTTTCGGGGGAACAATCTATCAAATTGAATATGCAGCAGAAATTGGTCTTGAGCATCATTTGGGTTTGACTTGTGACCCACTTTTAGGATTGGTACAAATTCCATGCATTGAACGGAATGTTTTTGCTGCTGCCAGAGCCTTGAACCATGCCAATTATGCACTGCTTTCAGATGGCAGACATCGAATTAGTTTTGACGAAGTTGTAGAAACCATGTGGAATACCGGGCATGATTTACCAAGCTTTTATAAAGAAACCTCTTTAGGTGGACTCGCACTATTTAAAGGGCTTGCAGAGGAATAAAAAAGCCGCAGAAAAACTTCTACGGCTTCTAAAATCTCGAGCTAAAATTATTAGTCCACCTTGACCATTACTTTGCTTTCAAGCTGCTTACTATCAATAATAAGCGTATAGAAATATGTTCCACTTTCAAGATCTGATTGATCAAACTCAAGGCTACCATTTCCAC
This sequence comes from Bacteroidales bacterium, assembly GCA_027858835.1. Lineage (GTDB taxonomy): Bacteria > Bacteroidota > Bacteroidia > Bacteroidales > ML635J-15 > JAQIBY01. The sequence continues at coordinate 6,298 of JAQIBY010000129.1, forward strand.
GAGCATATATCATAATCTCATCCACAATATTACCTTGCACATTGGTTAAAATCAAACGTGCATTTGAAATAGTTTCCGGTATATAAAATGGGATAACTGTATGATTTGAATAAGGATTTGGTGCATTTTGGAATAAACGAGCACTATTGTATTCTGCAGATGATTTTCCAATCAATTCATCTTCCAATGCCGTAACTCTTGCTTCTAAATCAGCAATTAAGGGCTGTAAATCAACAGATACAGAAGCTCCATTATCGATTTCAATATCTAAAACAGTTCCAGTCAATGTGGCAGATAGTAAATCTTGATTATCAGTATTTTCTGAAACAGCTTTCCATTCTGTCCCATTATAACATTTCAATTGATGGTCGTTTCCATCCATTAACAAACTACCCTCTGCAAAAGTTGCAGGAAATTGAGTTTGTGGGGCAAGCATTAACGTACTATCTAAAGCAATATGACCTTCAACATCGAGTTTAACAGCTGGATCTGTATTTCCCAGCGACACATTACCAGTATTCGTTACATAGATTGAATTTGCTGGAGCACCAGACATAAGTCGAAAAACTAAATTATTGCTATTTGTGACGTCACGAATAAAAAAGCTTGTTTCATTGGCAGCAACATCCCAAACATATGGTTGCCAACCAAAATCATCATTTTGCTCAAGTCTGATAGCAGGGGTATCATCATCATTTAAATGCAATTTTAAATAGGGATCTTGATCTCCTAACCCAAGATTACCATTTTCACTCAATAAGAAAGAATAAGTTGGAGCTCCAGCCATAACTCGCCATGGTGATACTACAGCAGTTTCATCAACTAATTCAAAATAACTATCCCCATCGACCTCTATTGAGTTAGCCTTCAAGCTCCAGTCATTGGATGAGAAAGCACTACTTTCATCACTAGTATCGTCAAATTTGATTTGTACATTATTCTCCTTGAGAAAAATAGTTGAATATCCAAAGTCCATTCCATCTAACACATCTATCCCAACACCTAAACTATTAAATATCAAAACATCATCATACAATAACTCATCTTTTGCCTGAGAAGGTTGATCCTGATCAGAATAAAATGGTTTTTCAGCTTTGGGCTTAACTTGCTTTTGCAAAACTGGCCCAGGAGTATTATCTCCATCCCTCCCATCTTCACTAGTTTGAGCATTAGCAAAAACAGCAATAGCGAAAAGGGCAATTAATAAAGTAATTTTTTTCATCGTTTTTTTAATTTTGATTTAGACAAATGTAATCTAAAAGTACTGATCAATAAAGGACAAACTTGTGAACGGTGGGTTTAAATGAGTGAATAGCAGAAATTACTATGCGAAGTGTTTTGCATTTTCCAAAAAATGTACCTATATTTACTTCGAACCAAACTTTCGAACCATGTTTTATCGACTTTTTACATTTTTAATAGGCATTACTTTTGTCTGCAATGCATTTGCCCAACCTGAAACCAGAACATTCAACTGGGATGAATTGGAAAGAACCTACCTTGAATATGTCCCAACAAATTATACTGGAGATCAAGCTGTACCTATTGTATTTGGCTTACACGGTCTTGGCGACAACATGACTAATTTTTACAATGTGGGAATGAATTATATTGCTGATACAGCTGGTTTTATTCTCATTATCCCGCAAGCCGAAACTTTTTCAGCTTATGGACAAAGCTTTACAGCCTGGAATTCAGGCGCTTCATCATACGGTATAACTCCCAATACGGATGTAGATGACACCGGCTTTTTAATGGCTGTTTTAGATTCATTGGACACACATTATAACATTGATACGGAATCGGTCTATTTTTTCGGCTTCAGTATGGGCGGATACATGTGCAACCGATTGGCAGCAGAAGTTCCAGAAAGGATAAATGCCATAGCCTCAGTTTCCGGAACCATGGGAATCAACTTTACTCCCGAACCGTCAGAAACAGACTTTGTTGCATGCTTACATATCCATGGAAATGCAGATGAAGACGTAGCATATACAGAAAATGCGTCTGGTATGGATGCTGAAGAATTGGTTGAATTTTGGAGAAGTCATAACGGAAATGACGAGACATCTATTTTATATCAGTATCCTGATAATCAAGATGATGGATTGACATTTGAGCGATATGTATATCCGAACGGAGAAGCTCAGGTTGCACATATTAAAGTAATTGGAGGGACACATTCTTGGTATTATCAACCGGTTAACGACATTGATTACGCCAAAGAAATGTGGAAATTCTTACGGTATCGCTTTTCAGAAGAAGCAAGCTCAATCGATGAGAATAATACAAATTTAATATCATTTTATCCAAATCCGGTTAAAGATAGACTTTATATTGAAACTAAAAATGAAACCCAAACAGAAGTCAGTCTATTCAATGCCTTAGGCGTTGAAATCAACAAAAAAAGGATTAACAAAAGTGGTGAATTTGACCTAAGCAAACTAGCTGAAGGCATTTACTATCTACGGGTTACAATAAAAGATGAAGTGAAAACATATCCGATTCTTAAACAATAAAATAAAGTAGCCCAGAAAGCCTATAAACGAACGGATATAGCATGTCTGTTTATGAACAATTGTGTTTGTAAACTGTCTTATTATTGGAAATAAAAAAGAGGAATAAATTATGTCAACAATTGCTGAATTAGACAAAATTGCGATTAATGTAAAATCACACAAGCTTTTAAGAAAATTAATGGATGAGAACCCCGAATTGGAAACCATCATGCGGGAATCAAAAAACGAAACCGAGGCATTGATTGGGGTTAAAAACATGGCAATGCGTGAGTTGCGAAATTCACCCACTGCATCACCCACAGCATTGGCATATTATGAAGGAGAAAAAACTGGACGAACAGCATTTAAAAAATTAAAATGGAAAGATATCGCCTGCATTCGACTGTTAGATTATATCGATTATGCAGATGAAGAATATGAAGATCCAAATTTGCATGGAGAAATTGCTATCAGCAATCCAATAAAACTGCTATGGCTAGCTGTTGCGAAAGGAACCGGTGGAGCAAAACCATACTTTTTTGATGACATGATTCAGCTTTTTCGTCAGTTTTCCGGACATCAAAAAAAACAAGTTTACAAACGGGAAACCATTCATAACTGGATGAATCGCTGGCCGGTCGGCACTGACCCTCGCATTAAACGTTTACGTGAAGAAAACCGAAATCGAATTATTAATATTATCATCAAAAAAATTGATGACGGAGAAATCACAGATAAAAAATATTTCTTTGAAGATGGAATGAACCTTGATGAAAAATTCCAATTAATGCTGGAATGGTGGAAAGACAAAACCTTTCACTTGCGATTTGCCGTTCGTACTCCAGAATTGTTAAATGAATTTTTGGATTTCTCGCTGGATCCAGACACCATGAAATTATTAAAACGAGCAGAAGCTCAAGGCATTCCGTTCTTTGTAAATCCATACTATTTATCCTTACTGCATGTTCGGGTTCCATATTTTGCCATCGGTGCTGATCTGGCAATCCGACATTATATTTTATACTCTGAGCAACTTGTTGACGAGTTCGGAAAAATCCAAGCATGGGAAAAAGAAGACATCGTAGAACCCGGCAAACCTAATGCCGCCGGTTGGATACTTCCCTCCCACCACTCAGTACACAGACGTTATCCGGAAGTTGCCATTTTAATTCCCGATACAGTTGGTCGTGCATGTGGCGGTTTGTGTGCAAGCTGCCAACGGATGTACGATTTCCAACGTGGAAATTTAAACTTTAATTTAGATAAACTCAAACCCAATGAAACCTGGCCGGAACGCTTAACCCGCTTCATGAAATATTGGGAAGATGACACACAACTCCGAGATGTACTCATTACCGGCGGAGATGCCTTAATGAGCTCTAACAAATCCTTGAAACAAATTCTAAATGCCGTACTGGAAACCGCAAAAAAGAAAAGAGCGGCAAACAAAAAACGCCAAGAAGGTGAAAAATATGCTGAACTTCTCCGAGTACGACTCGGCACCAGACTTCCGGTATATTTACCTCAACGCATTGATGATGAGCTAATATCAATATTGAAAAGTTTTAAGACAGAAGCCAGTAAAATTGGAATTCAGCAATTTGTGATTCAAACACATTTTGAATCGCCAATGGAAATCACACCGGAATCTGTCGAAGGAATTCGGAGATTAATTTCTGCCGGATGGATGATTACTAATCAAATGGTATTTACCACAGCAGCATCTCGACGTGGGCATTCGGCACGATTACGACAAGCATTAAATGATATAGGCGTAATGAATTATTACACATTCTCTGTCAAAGGATATATGGAGAACTCGTTCAACTTCGCAACCAATGCACGAGCTGTGCAAGAACAAGTTGAAGAAAAAACGCTTGGTGAAATTCCTGAATATCTGTATGAAGATATCAAAGACATCCCGAATCATGCCGAAAATATCTGTCAACTGATTAATGACATCCGTAATGAGGCCGGACTGCCATTTTTAGGAACAGACCGTAACGTACTGAACTTACCCGGTGTCGGAAAATCTTTAACCTATCGGGTAATTGGTATTACTAGATACGGCAGACGAATTTTAGCTTTTGAACATGATGCAACACGTCGTCACAGCCCTGCAATTCACGATATGGAAAAAGTGATTATTATTGAATCAAAATCCATTAGTGAATACCTGCAACAACTTGAGGATATGGGCGAAATCGTGGAAGATTACCAGAATCTTTACGGATACTCTGTCGGTGAAACTGAAAACCGGGTGCCAATTTATGATTATCCCGAGTATGATTATGAGAGTACTGATGAAATGACGAATCTAGGGGAGATATAATGCGATATATCCCAAAGCCCTTAAAATCATTATAAAACAAGATACAAAAACAAAAAATCCCGAAAGCCTCTGTCCTTCGGGATTTTTTTATTCCTTATTACCTTATCCTTATAACCTTATCTCAAAATAAACTTTGAGGTTTTCACTTGTTTTTCGCCGATAAATCTAACAAAATAGGTTCCTTTAGCCAAATCGCTGACATCCAAACGCAATAAATGATAATCGCCGGTATTTTCAATGCTTAACGAACGCAAAACACGACCGTTAATGTCAGAAATTTCCAACACTGCATTTTTCTCACTCAAATAATGCAAGGCTACACTTAAATTTCCTTTGGTAGGATTTGGAAACAAGGAAATAAGTGCTTTTTGCTTTGTTAAAATATTGCTCGCATCGGCAACAACAAATTCATGTGGGTCAACAGCTCCCATAAAGGGATGATTTTCACTGCGTTCGCTATCATCAGCTGCATGAATGTAATACGCAATTTCATCACCGGGATTTTGCCCCGGAATATTTGCAGTATAAGTATTTCCACTTTCATTTGTCATTAACACAAAATCCCAAGGTGCGGCATTAACGGAATAATACACTCGTAAACTATCAGCATATAAGGTATTTCCGGCATATGAAACAATCTCTGCAGAAATTTCATAAGCAGTCAGTTCGTCCTGCACGCCATACAAAGCGGAATGAAAAATATTGAGCATTCCGATATCCGGCACTTCATGTACTCTGCAATGCAATGCATCAGTTGATTGCCAGTCAGGAGCTGAGGTGTTTGGGACTGTAATTATTTCATATCCCGGCATGGCGGCTTCATAAACAGCAACCGCTTCGTCGTTCCAATCGGCAGCGCTACCTGATGCAGGAACCGGCACAAACACTTTTTCATTCATAATGAGCGAATTCGTGTATGGCTGTCCTTCCCAGATTTCATAATAAGAATTATATTCAGTCGGAGTGTAAACACGATAAACTTCGTAATTGTTTCCATATGAGCTTGAATGGTTCGCATAATAATCAGCTGTTGCCTCATAATCTTCATACCTTGGATCGGTCTCTGGAACTTCCGTAACCAAAACTTTATCGACATCTAAAAATTTTCCCCAGCAATCAATATGTTTAATATAATCACCCAAAGGATCATCGACAACCATATTCTCTGTTATTCCTAAGTACTCCTCCATACTTTGATCCACAGTTGCATCAGACACAGAATTCTCTTCATAAACTATTTCTGTAGATGAAGCCTTCCCCATACCATCACTCATGTAGTTTCCTCCTGTATGCTCAATATTCATCCCAAACATTTCCAAACTTAAAATATCTTCAAACTCAACTGGAACATTATTATCATTTGGACGTGTTGGCCTATTATAATCAAAGTTTACCATTCCGACCTGAGCAGTTGAACCATATGCAATAAACCAAGGAGAGAAATCGCGTGTCCAGTAAGAATCTACAGGAATATTATGATAAGACACATTACTTACATCAACGCCACCATTTGTTAATTCAGATTGGATAGTACTCAAGGCTGACTCCTGATTATAAATGATATATACATGTACTTCATCAGCTAACATTTCAATCAAATCAATGGGGATTCCAAACCCTCCATTAGGATAAGAAACAATTACACCTTGATTTCTTTCCCATTCAGCTATACTGCGAACAGGTCCATCAGGTGCCTCTGTAGGTGTAATATCTTTAAAATGCCCATCTTTACTCTTATGGTATTCCAACTCTTCCCAAGTAAGCATATGATACTTACTTTTCAGGGAATCGGGCAAGTAATTTTGTGCATTAAGCGATAATCCAATGAACAGGATGATAATCCAGGTAATAAGATGTTTCATACGATGAAATATTAAAAAAGATGCCGCACAAAGGCGGCATCAATACATATTATTTTGTAATAATTAATTGTTCGATATATGTGGTTTCTCCTGTTGTCAATTTGACAATAAAGAGACCGTTCGGAAGATTTGCAACATCAAATGCAACACGATAATTTCCTTCGGGGCTTTCTTGTTGGTAAACAGTTTCAATCACACGACCTGTCATATCAACAATTTCCATTTTTACATCAGTTCTTTCTGTCAAACTAAACTCAACATGTGTCATTCCTGAGGTTGGGTTCGGCATTAAACTGAAACTGAATTCATCTACCGGTGCATTGATTTGCTCGACCATCACGAGATTATCATGTGATGGTAAGAGAATATCATCAACCCATGCAGCATCCAGTCCGCCATCTTCAACATCATCTTTAGAATATTCCCAAACAAATGAATGTTGACCTACATCGACGGAAATAGTTTCCTGTGACCAATCGACTTCTCCATCCCACTGTCCTTCAATCGTACCATCAACAGAGAATGCCAGGTAATCATACCAATTGTAGTATCCCCACAAATCAGAACCTTCTTCGCAAGACACTTTTTTATAGAAAGACAAATCGCCGGGTGATGTTACATTGAGATTGATTGTTAACACTGAGCTTTGACCATGAGTAATCTCTCCGGATTTTGCAGCATGTTCACCAGCGTAAACTTCATCAGTTACAATAACCCAAGGATATGATGGGTCATTTTCCCAAACATAAGAAAGAAAATCGTTGGACTCCCAAGTTTCATATTGCAAGCCGATGGGTAAATTAGCTGTCATCTCGGCAGAGTATTCCCCAGCGGTGTATGTCAAGGAAACCGGCATACTTGAACCTTCCGGAGCAGCAGCATCCACCTCAACCATAAAATTGGTAATTTCGTTGCCATCAATTGCTAAGGCTGTAACCGCAGCATTGGCATAAGCACAGGTTCCGTTTTCAGTGATAAAAAGATTCAGATTTCCTATACTTGCTGCATTGTGTCCGCTATTTTCCACTTCAAAACTAAGCACGACAGTTTCACCCGGATCCATAATTCCGTTTCCATTTCCTTCAGAATCGTCCACACTGACAAATGAAACACCAAGTTCAGGTGCATGCACAGTCAGATTGTGAACTGCTGTCCATTCATTTGTATTATCATCGGTAATGGTATAATCAATGGCAATCATTGTTTGGTCAGCAACACCGTCAGCTAAACTAATTTCATAAGCTTGATTGACTGTAATCGTCTCATCAGTGAGGATATCACCAAAGAGTTCGGTGTCGTCAAGCAAAGTAAGTTCTGCAAATGCACTGCTTATATCTGCATTTACTGCAACTGCGGTTTCTACTCCAACATTTTCAAGCGCAACATCAAGTAATACAGTTTCTGCATTGTTTAAAAAGCCGTCATTGTTTCCGGCAGCATCATCAATGTCAACCGAATTTAAAACAACATATGGTCCATCCGGGACAATAACCATCACCTCTTCCTGATAGGTTACTTTATCAAAAGCAGTAACAGTCACTCTCATGGTGCCGGGCTGAGTAAAAGGAATCATATCTACAACTGCCGATCCGCCGGAGGCATATGCAGTTCCGAGAATCACAGTTTCTCCTCCCTCAACCGTTGATAATGAAATAAGTGCATCATCAACATCACAATTTACGGTAAAACTTTCTTGTCCTACATTGAGTACATCCTGATGGGAAATTGTCATTGTCGCAGGAGTTTTTGTGCGAATCATCATGGATGGATCTCCGAATAATGTCCAAGTATCGAAGTTTCATATCCTTGATTTGCGCCATACTCATCAATCATATGAAACATCCCATTGAATGAAATGCCACCCATTGTGCGCTTAATATTATCCACATATGATTCAATCAACAAATCGTTCATTTCATCCTGTCCGTCCATCGGGGGTGCCCAGGCCTGATTAATTGTTGATCCAAGGAAAGCAACTGCTCCAGCAGGCTCGCTGCCATTCGTTGCTCTCAACCATGCTTCTGCAAAACAAGTGTCATTTCTAAATTCGCCATTAACACAAGCAACACTCCAAATAAATGGATATTTGCCATTATTCGTCAAATTATTAACATCTGTATTTGTATAATTTGTATTTACCCACAGGGTTACATCACCATGCCCCACATAATTTGCTACCCCGATACCTGCATTTACAGCATTAGTAATAATTAAATTACTACCACCATCCTGATTTGAATGGGTTAGGGTATATCCGTAGGTTTCTAAATCGGTTCGGATATTATCCATATGTTGTTCATCGGATTCGCCGTCATCACCCTGACCACCATCACCTTCATTTGAAGCTGAGCCGAGTGCATTTTCTAACCAGGTATTGGTTTCATCATAATCACGCTCGTAATCAAGAATTTTTGTGATTTGATTTGTCACCTGTTCTCCGGTTTCAGCGCTTAAACGACCGATAAAACATTCGACATAATAATCATCTCCAAGAATATAAGCGTACTCATTATCACTATCATTACCGGTTAGCGTGGTAGGTATCTGTTCTTCATCACCAACCAAAAGCACATAATTCAAGCCATTGGTGTTGAATTCATTCGCAATGTAAGTTTTGATATCATCAGCATTGCCGATATCTGCAACATCAACCATAAAGGTTTCTATCCCTTTTTCACGTTTCCAGTTCACATAATCAGCCATTTCATCCATAAAGTCACCATAGGAAATAATGAGCATACGTCCCGGAGTACCTTCTTCAACCGGCGTGTATTTTTCTTGTGAATAATTCAAGAAATGACGTTTGTAAATTGTTTTAAAATCGTCTGAAAATCCTTTAACGGAAGTGTTTATTTCATTTACTCCCGCTTGTTGATTATAACTTACTTTAACAGTAATGTCGGTATAAATTCTTAAGGTTTTCTGCACGGGATTATACGCAAATGGAAAAACACTAACGGCTTGTCCGCGAACATCACGCATGATATAAGGGGAATTCAAATCAGCTTTATTCTCCGGCCAAAATGCATCATTTTCATAAACTGCTCCATATTCATAAGGAATTTGCGAAGGGTCTTGATTTCTGTAAATAACCCCTTTAGATGGTGCAATTTCAATGTTTTCAATCTCAAAATAATCGGAATACAAAATTTCATACTCAGCTGAGCCTGTATTCGGAATTATCAGGGAACTTGTGATTTTGGGCAAATCAGGCGCACCTTTTTCCAGCATTGGACTTGCATCGGGGGCGTTTACAACAAAAGCCATGCCTTGCTGTGTTTGCACACGTTTCAGCCCATATGCATTGACATTGAATTTAATAATATCCGCATCTGCGCTTGATGAAATTAGTTGGATTTCCTGGTTTGTTGGTTTGTTTTTTTCGATTTTAACCCATTCTCCGGCTTGTAAAAAACTGACAATAAAAATTGACAGAATTAAAACACTAAGTTTTTTCATTCTATATGACTTTAGTTCGATGCTAAGATAGTTAAAATGTTAAAAAGGATGCAGACCGATTTAACCGAACGCATAATATTATACTACTTCACATTGAATAAAGAAAAAAAAGGAGTTTTCAAAGTTCCGAAAATATAATTGAAGGCCACCACAACCAAAATTTTCTCAATTTGAGTTTTCTCAGTATATTCGCACAATAAAAACAAAGCTTATGAATTGGTATTTTTTCTGGATTGCCATATATGTTGTCGTGATTTTATTTTTCACGATTAAATATGTCAAGCATAAAAACGTTGATGCTTATCTGATAAATAACCGCAGTACCAAAACACTTCCATTAGTTTTTACGACACTCGCAACCTTTGTAGGTGGCGGAGTTTGTATGGGCCTCATTGCCATGGGATACACTTCCGGACTGGCCGCCGTAGCCATTGGAATTGCTTACGTACTCGGATTTTTTATTCTTTATTTCTTTGCAGGAAAAATACGCACTTACGGAGCAGAACATAACATTTACAGTTTCGCTGAATATCTGAACCGTCGCTATTTAAAAAACCACAAAAACTCTGCATTCCCTAAATTTTTCAGCGGGATGATAAGTGGAATTAACATACTGATATTCTTCTTTTTAACAGCAGCTCAATTTGTTGGCATGGCGAGTTTGCTGCATTATGCTTTTGATGTTGGTTATGTTACTGCCGCAGGAATTTCCTTTCTCCTTGTGATAACTTACACCGCTTTAGCAGGATTATCAGGCGTAATTATAACCGACAGCATTCAGTTTATTGTGATTGTATTTATGATAATTGCGATTTTCATTCCCGGCATACTCGCCGACACAAATAATTTCACTAGTTTAAAAACCCTTGATCCTGCAATGCTGAACGGCACCTCAGAAGGATTGATATTTCTGCTCGGCTTGCCACTGCTATTGGCTCCTTCGGTATTAACCCGTATGGATATTTGGCAGCGAACCCTCTCTGCAAAATCTGCCAAAACAGCAAAACGCACCGCCTGGATAAGCGGATTATCAATGCTTCCGTTTTATATTATCTTTCCCCTTGTCGGGATGGCTTTACGCGTTGATTATGGCGTGGGAATTGATCCGAACCATGCGACATTTGAGTTTCTGGCAAAACACACTGCTCCCGTCCTACTTGGCTTTGCAACCATCGGATTATTATCGGCACTTATGTCATCGGCAGATTCATTTCTCAACATTGTTGCCATGACAGCTGTCAGGGATTTTAGTAGCTACAAAGTTGGATTTCAAAGCAAGGCAGACAGCTTTAAACGGATACGCATTGCCGTAGTTGTTTTCGGCGCAATTGCTTTAGTGATGGCGCTTTTCTTTGCAGATATCGTAAATCTTTTTGTTGCCGGGATTACTATGAATATTTTGTTCACACCAATCACAATTCTGGCATTGCTGAGAAAAGATGTGTATCGATATAAACGGGCAGCATTTGCATCGATTTTGTCAGGAACAATTGTGATACTAGCTATCTTTACAGTGGGATTTAGCACCGGAAATGACGGGCTTTTAAAAATTGCATTTGTCCCTGCAACATTAATTGCAACTATTGCTTTATTTATCGGGCTCTATCGTCAAAAACAAAAGGTAAAAAATCAAATCCCTAACCAAAATTAAGATACTATGCGCACTATTAGTTTCATTCGTCATGCAAAATCAGACCAGAGTGTCAATTTACCGGATTTTGAACGTCCATTAAATCAAAGAGGCTTAAACGATGCACCAATAATGGGGGAAATCATTAAAAACGAGTATTCTCAACCGGATTTAATATTATCAAGTCCTGCAAATCGAGCCAAAACAACGACCGAATTAATCGCAAAAGCCATCGATTATCCGGAAACGGAAATCGTTTTTGTGGAAGACTTATATTTTGCTGACACTGAAACTTTTTTTGAAATCATTCATCAAATTGATGACAATTTTAAGCAGGTATTTATTGTTTCTCACAATCCGGGAACCACATACATCATCAATCGAATATCCAACACTCGACTCGATCATATGCCCACTTGTGGGATTGCAGAAATTGCTTTTGATATCAATCACTGGAATGAAATTCAGGACAAATCCGGGGTTTTAAAACGCTTTAACACACCGAAAATGCATAAATAAAACGCACAAAAAACCATCAAACAATAAGCTGTAATGCAAGCATTATTGCTCAACAGTTCCCTTGATATTCACAACATGAGGAGAACCCGGTGAATTACTAAAAATCTTTATACTTTTCGAAAAAGTACCAACACGCTTTGTGTCATAAGTTACTTTTAAACTTTGGCTTTCACCAGCTGGTATCGGTTGTTTAGACCAATCAGGAATAGTGCAACCACATGAACTTTGCACATTGTTTAACACAAGCGGTTGTGACCCCGTATTTGTGATAATAAACTCACAATCACCCTTAGCCATTTTGGCAATCGTACCGTAATCGTGTACAGTTTTATCCACTTCAAGAAAAGCCGATTTGTGAGTTGGCTCAAATTCCTTGTTTTCTTCTTGCGAAAAGCTATTAATAGCCAACGCACAAATACTGATTAAAATAAATATTTTTTTCATTTTATTTTGATTTTCGATAGATTTACAATAATTATGCCAACTACAGCTTCCCCGAATTAGGGGAATAAATGATTATTTTCATCTCTGAAAGATGTGTTCAAATCTGGGATTAAGCCAAAAATCTGGGGGAGAAATTTTTTTTGTGAGTTAGGATTTCGTTTAATTATTAGTTAATGACCACGCAGTGGTCAAACATGAATAACCCTGGGTGCAACCCGGGCTTAGCAAAATTTGATACAAAGTTTTTGGCATAGCTTTTTGCAATCCCGAGCCCAAGTCCGAAAGTTTTCGGACTCGGGCTTTCGGGAGCAAAAACGTATGCCAAAAACACTCCGATATGATTTAATTAACCCCGGGTTACGGAAAAATCCTCACCCGTGGTTATTCATGTTTGAGCCCTTCAGGCTCATCATAAAGATTCCATAAATATCTGCGAATTGTATCCCCAACTTTTTTGCTTGATCCCAAAACTGACATGGTATCGGATAATAGCCTTATGCTTTGAGTTAATTCTGATTAATTTCAACAATCACTAACTTGAGAATTAAGAATTTTTTCATAAATACTTAAACCCAATGCCAATCCAACTTTTGACTCAGGGATAAAGTATATACCTTGTGAAGGAGAAAATCCCTAAATTATCAAAGTATCTGTTAATTGTATGATTTTCTGTTTTCAAATGATGATGTAGAATGCTTGCCTCAGTTGCTTTCCTGACATTATAATCGCTTTGCTCAAGATTTTCGGAGATTATCATAACCTTCGAATAACCCAAAACGGGAATCAAAAATAACAGCGTCCATAAAAATATCTTCATTTCTTGTTTTCTTTTAATATTTCTTAAATTATACGAAGCTTTGACTATTCTGATTAAAACTGACACATCAAGCAACAAAACTATTTAATAACAGCAAAATATAAACTTCTTTTAAAAAAAAAGGTTCTACTGCAAATTTAGTGGGTAATGGCAAGTAATGATTAATATTGAGCGAAGTATAAGCATTCTAATACTGTCAGGGCTAAAGCCCATTTTTATCTTTCAGATTCTTACCAC
>JAQIBY010000140.1 GCA_027858835.1 Bacteroidales bacterium
AGCGGAAAATGAGCCTTGATACCATAGCCAGACAAATAGCTACAGTTGACCGTGAAATAAACACAGTTGAAAAAAGCATTCATACTATTGATGGCAATATCAGCCGTAAATCAAAAGAAGCTCATAACATTCACACCAAAATTTCAAGAGAAAAAGATTTAAAGCGACTTCTCACGTATCAGAAAGACCTGAATAGAAAGAATGAAGAAATCAGCAAACTTGAAAAAGACAAAAGCAATAAATCCAAAACATTAGCTGCTAAACAGAAAAAGAAACTCGACCTGCAAAGCAAACTCAATAAAGAAGAACAGAAAGAACGAGACAAGGTAAAAAAAGAACAAAAAGAGATGTTGACTTTGCAGCAACAAATAACAAGAGAAATGGGGAAGCAGAAAATGGAATCGCTTCATTCCTTTGATGTTTTGAGGCCTCAACCAATTGAACAATCCAGCTATGATGTTTTTGTTTCGCACGCTTCTGAAGATAAAGACGAATTCGTGAGAGACTTTGTTAGGTGCCTTCAAGAAAACGGACTTAATGTTTGGTATGATGAATTCACATTGAGAGTTGGTGACAGTCTTAGACGTTCTATTGACACTGGTCTGAGAAATTCACGTTACGGAATTGTTGTTTTATCGGAAGCTTTTTTTAGCAAGGAATGGCCACAAAGAGAATTGGACGGACTTTTTGCACGAGAAGTAAACGGAGAAAAAGTAATCCTCCCAATTTGGCATAAAATCAGTAAAAATGAAGTAATGAAATTCAGCCCAATCATAGCAGATATGTTGGCTCTAAATACGGCAAGTTTCACAATTGAAGAAATTGCAAAAGAAATTTCAAATAGAGTATTAAATTAATCCTAAAATTTTAAAACAATGGCAAAAAAGACAGTTCCGGTAAAACCTCACAAAAGGTCTACACCATCACCGACACCCAGAAAAAACCCTGATGCACCAAAGCCAGGCCCAAAAACAGTTCCAGTTGACCCACATAAACGGTCAAGACCAAATTAATAATATCACAATGCCGACGCTTCACAGCCACACACATTGCCAAGTCGCTCAAAAAGCCGGCCGCACGACCAAAACTTGTCAAAGAGTATGCTTTTGCCCAACCTGTCAGAAAAAAAGTACGACCGCACAACAATGCGTATAAGTTGCAGGTTGACAAGTAGTTAAATTGAAAATGAGTACATTCAATAAACATATCAGGGTTTGAAAATGAACTGCTTTAAAATCTGCAACTTTTCATACCGCAGGCACGTTGTAATTATAAATGAAACAAAATGAAAAAAAAACATGCTTTAATTACTGGTAGTTCCAGAGGAATTGGTTTTGGTTTAGCGACTGAGTTTTTAAAAAATGGATATAATGTGACGATATCAGGAACAACTGAAGCTTCAACGAAGTCAGCTTACCAGAAATTAATTAATCAATTTAGTTCCGACAATTTGTTTTCTCAAAATTGTAATGTAACCAAGTACGAAGAGGTTGAAAATTTATGGAACGCAGCATTTCAAAAATTTGGGCAAATAGATATTTGGGTAAATAATGCAGGCGTAGGACAAGCAAATAAATATTTTTGGGAAATGCAAAAGGAAGCATTTGATGATATCATTGATATTAATATCAAAGGAATGATGTATGGAACAAAAATAGCATTTGAAAACATGCAAAAACAAGGATTTGGAGCCATTTATAATATGGAAGGCTTTGGAAGTGATGGCAGAAAAATGAAAAAATTGACTGTTTACGGGACAAGCAAAAAAGCATTAAATTATTTTACTGAAAGCTTTATCAAAGAAGCAAAAGAAACAAATGTTATTCTTGGTTTATTAAGTCCCGGAATGGTAATGACAGATTTATTAACTGATCCTATTGATGAAAACAGTCCTGAACGAAAGCAATTCGTGAAAATAGTGAATATTCTAGGCGATAAAGTCGAGACTGTAACTCCTTTTCTTGTAAAAGGGATGATAAACAACCAAAAAAACGGGAAAGCAATTCGATGGCTTACAACAACTAAAGCTACCGGGAGGTTTTTTATGTCATTATTTAGAAAAAGAAAACTAATAGAATAAAACCCTTATTCGCGGATGATTTCTTCGTGTCAAACTCATCTTTTCATTCGACTTAGCATATTCTTAGGGCTTCTCTGCGCTCAAGTGAACCTTGAGTAATTGGTTTGCTTCGCGAAACTCTGCGCTGCTTCGCGTCACTTTGAGGTAATTTTTATTGTATCGCAAAGCACCGCAAAGCGTTTATTTGTGGTTAATTTATTACGTGTCAAACGACATTAATAATCAATAAAATCACCTTCCTTTATGCCATATGTTTCACAGTATCCGGCATTAACTTCAATAACATTAATTGCCGGAGCTCCGGATGGTAGGGATTCTTGACTTTCTGTTTCAGATATTTTGCATCGAAATCACGTTTGAGAGTTGTTCCACGACGAAAAGCTGACTGATGCGGAGGAAGCCTTCTTGGCGAAGGCTACTAGATACTTGCTTTCGGAGGGGTTCTATTTTCTTTTGCTATCACATTTTTTAAAAGTTCTCTTACATTTATTACGTAGTATTCAGAGTTCGTAGCTTTATGTTATTTTTTACCTTGCCCGCCGGATACGAGCTCTGGCGCATTCGCGGATTTTTCGTGATTCATTGAGGTATCAGTGGAGTTTTTAACTACTCGACCCGCAGGTACGAGGAGATTCGAGGAGTACGGAACGATA
>JAQIBY010000171.1 GCA_027858835.1 Bacteroidales bacterium
TACATCAAATTCTCCAACCCCGGCGGAGATTCTAATAACAACATTTTCTGTGGTAGCGGTGCATCCATTGTTTTGCAGGGCAGTGGTCAAAATGATAAAATCATGGAGGTACAGCAAAGTAGGGATGCGATTAATCGCATTCCCACTTTGTTGTATTCTTAGTTCCAAAATAGGAAAACTGCAATCTGCAATGCTAACTATGAAAATACCTTAGAAAGCCTTTCTGACAATTTGGAAACAGATGAAAGTGCAGAGGAAACATCCACAGCACCTGAAATTCAAATTGTTCCAAATCCCAACAATGGTAATTTTACCCTTGAAATTTCTGATTGCACAGAAGGTAGTAGTGTGCGCATCAGTAATGTATATGCACAGCCGGTGTTTACGCAAACCTTTACAGAATTCGGCACACAAACGGTACCAGTTACTGGCCTTTCACAGGGACATTACACTGTTTATTATCTCGAAAATGAAACCGTTATTTCCAGCGAAAATATTGTGGTTGAGTAAACAAACCCAAGCGAAATAATTAACCCCCAAAAAACCGCTGTTTACCGCAGCGGTTTTTTTGACTTCACCAAACGTTTTACGCAGAAAGAATAAATTCCACACCAACAAAATTCACTCCAGTTCACACAAGTTGCGTTTATAGCCAATAAAATCCTTGTTTTTTAACATGATTTATTGGTTGTGTCTATATTAGGGGGGGGGCTTTTGTATAATTTATAAAAAATAGTGCTAAATATATTTTTTATTTGCTTGGTTTTGGGGTATATTTGGGGTAGATGGGTTTATAAATTATTAAAATAGAAGTTATGAAAAAGGGAATTTTAGCATTACTTATTTTGTTTCTTGTTTCTGGGCTATATGCGCAGGATGATAATTTGGCTGGTGCGAACAATGACTTTGCACCTGCTGGTGCTAAATGGTATTATTCACAAACTTTACTTAATCCTGATTATATTACATATACTTATATTGAGTCAGTTAAGGATACAGTAATAAATGATACGGCTTGTAAGCAACTTGTTGAGTTTAGATATGATATGAGTGCAAATGAACGAGTGTTTTTTAAGGAGTTTTTCATGTTTAATGAGGCTTCGAGAGTTTATTATTATTCATTTGATAAGAATAGATTTTGTTTGTTATACGATTTTTCTAAACAAGCTGGAGAATTCTGGACACTTGATGAATTTACATATTCTGATGAAGATGGATTTGATAATAGGGTATATGTTGATTCTGTAAGTAATTGGATAATAAACGGAGAAAATAGAGTCGTGCAGTTTGTGCATATGGAGGATCAGGCGCTATGTTTTGGTAATGATGTAATTATAGAGGGTATTGGAAATCTAAATTACATGTTTCCTTTTTGTGAGCTTTCTGATATTGGCCCTTTGAGATGTTATGAAGATGATTTCTTTGGTAATTATCATGTGATAGAAGCTGAAGATTGTACACACCAATACTTGTCAAACGAAAAATATATTTCAAATTCAGATTCGTATAGAATTTATCCAAATCCTACAAAAGATTTCATCAAGGTTAATTGGAGTAATATAGAATTTAGAAACATCAAGATTGTTAACTTAATGAACAGCATTGTTTTTTCTGAGAAAAATACTGTGTCTGGAAATACATATAACTTGTCAGATTTACAGGTAGGTGTTTATTTTCTTATTATCACTAGCATCGAAGGGGATCTTTTATTTGCAGAAAAAATAATAAAATACTAAAAAAATCAAAAACCTTATTATTATGAGATTGTTTGTAAAAATGCTTCTTCTATTCCTGTGCTTTCCTATATTAAAAGTTCAAGGTCAAATTCCATCAGAATTATTAAATCAAGATTGCAACAGTATGACTGTTGATGAAACTTATAGTCAGAAAAGCTGTACTGAAACCTCAATGTTAATGAACTTAAATGATTTCTATTTAATTAACATAAACGATGAGATTAAAAATGTGAATGTTAATTTTGTCATAATTCAAAAAAATGATGGATCTGGAAATTTTCAACAAAATAACAGCGAACATGCGGCATTTTTTCAAGATGTAATCAATAATTTGAATTATAGAGTTTCTGAATTAGATACATTTAATTGCGGTGGCATTTATGCTGATTCGAAAATTCGATTTGATGTGGAGTTTGTTTATATTCAAGATGATTATTACTGGAATAACGAAAATGATTATAATTATTGTGGTTGTCCTTCTAGAAATAATTGGTATTTAAAACCATTAGCGGAACAGCTAGATTCAATATCAATTGAAAATGAGAGACCTGCAATTAATGTGTTTTTCACAGAAAATTCATGTGTTTATAATGATATTGTTTTAAATGTAGATACTTGTAGTACATCGATTGCAAGTTGTGCTTGTTCTATGGGCGCGAGTTATGATATATTTAATGGTAGTTGGGTGCACTTTAGAGATAAGTTTACAAAGTATTACAATTTGAAAGTTAATGGACCTACTGTGTATGATGAATTATGGGATCCCACCATTAGGGGATGGATGGTGAATACATTAGGTAGTGGACTTGCACATGAACTTGGACATTGTTTTCAAGATATTGTTGGTCATGTGGCAACATGTAATAATATAATGGATCCTTCAGGAGGATCAGTCAGAAGATTCTTGAATGAAAATCAAATTGGTTTGTGGCATCGTATGCTTTCTGTTGGGAATATAAGAAGATTTGTTGATACATATCCATATTCTAGTTCGCCTAAACTTATTAGTAATAATTCAGTGTTTGATTTTGACTTAAAGCTTTATAAAGATATTAGAGTTATAAATTCCAGTAATCTTACGATTGATTGTAATTTAATATTATCTAATCAAGCCAATATTTACATAGAAAATGGAAGTAAGCTAATAATCGGCTCCAATTCAATAATAACAAACAATGAATATGGACAGAAATGGGAGGGGAGTATAATTGTAGAGCCAGGTGGTGTTGTTGAATTAATGGATGGCAGTACATTAGTATTGGCGGGTAATGGTAAATTAGAAATTGGAGAAAACAGTTACGAATCTGCAGTATTAATTGTAAATCAAAATGCAATAATTAATCTTTTGGATGACAACACGAATCTCGAAATCGCCGGCGACCTACATATCGCTTCCAACGCCACCTTCACCTACACCGGCGGCGGTTACATCAAATTCAGTAATCCCGGAAATGACAACACTCAGAACATTTTCTGCGGCACAGGTGCCTCCATTGTTTTGCAAGGTAGCGGCCAAAACGATAAAATCATGGAAGTGCAACAAAGCACAGTGCGGTTTCCAGCTGAGTTGAGTAGTTTAGAGCTTCGCGATGGAAAAATTGAAATGGGAGACGGTAAAAGAATGCTAGCTGAAGGTGACTATCCGTTAACGTTTGATAATATAAAAATCACATCTGATAATGGTGTTTACAATGCACATAGGAGTTTTCATTTGTATGGTCAAGCAAATGTAAGTATTCATGATTGTGTGTTTGAATATGGATATTGGGGGTTATATGGTAATCTAACATATGCTTCCGGGGCTCCATTAACCATTTCAAATTCTGAATTCAATAATAACCAAACCGGTTTATACATTTATAATAAAGGCTTAACGCTTACAAATTGTGAGTTTAACAATAACACAGGCAATGCAGTCCATTGTGAAAATATGAGTATGCTTTCTGATTTCACTGATTGTTCAGTTATATCTAACAACTATGGTGTCGTTTATCAGGGCAGCTCCAATGCAGATTTAAGTATTGATAATTCTGATATTTCATACAATACACAAGTAGGTGTTACGGTAAATGGAGCTTTTGATTTGGATTTGACATGCAACACCATCAACAATAACCGGTATGGTGTCTATACCCAAAACGGCTCGTATTTACGAATGGAAAACTATGCACGAAATGATGTGTCTGA
>JAQIBY010000012.1 GCA_027858835.1 Bacteroidales bacterium
CCTTATGCAATTACCGCAACACTGACACCAAATACTACTTATTATTTCTATGTACAGGCTACTTGTGGTGCAGTTTGGTCAGCTGAAGGAATGTTTACTACAGCTTGTGAAACAGTTACATCATTCCCATATTTCGAAGGTTTCGAAAATGCTTGGGCTCCTGATTGCTGGTCTAATTCACTATGGACTCTTTCAACCTATGGTAGTCCATTCGAAGGCGATGAATTTGCTTATACTAACGAAGCAGGATCACAATTAACTACTGTTGGTTTTGAATTACCAGCCGTTGCTGATAATATGATTCTTGAGTTTTTCTATCGCGTTGAGTCTGCTTCAAATCCACAAGATTTGAATGTAAACCTTAGTACTGACGGTACAAACTTTACAGAATCTGTAGCATCATTTGTTGGTATTACAAATACTGATTACATGAATGTACAATATGATTTAAGTTCATATGCCGGACAAACAATTTGGGTTCGTTTTGAAGGTGAATCTGGAACCGGTGGCTGGTCATATGGAGCACTCATAGATAATGTTACAATTCGTGAAATTAACACTGAAACCGACTTCTTAACTTACAGTTTCCCGGAACAAACCGGCGCTGCAGATATTAATTATACTGCATACACAATTGATGTTGAGGTTGGAAACGCTACAGACCTTACAGGATTAGTAGCTGACTTTACACTTTCTACTGGTGCAACTGCTGATATAGCAGGTACTCCACAAGTTTCTGGTGTTACTGCAAATGATTTCAGCTCACCTGTTACTTATTCAGTAACTGCTGAAGATGGTACAACAACTCAACCATGGGTTGTAACTGTTACAGAAGCGGTAATTTATACTGAAACTGATATTGTTTCGTACACATTCCCTGAAGCAACATCTGCTGCGACAATTGACGCTACTGAAAAAACAGTGGATATTGAAGTTGCATGGAATGCTGATCTTACTGCATTAGTTGCTGAATATGAATTGTCATACGGCGCTACTGCTGCAATTGCTGGAACAGACCAAGAATCTGGCGTAACTGCTAATGATTTCACTGATCCTGTAATTTACACAGTTACTGCTGAAGACGGAACAACTAATACTGAGTGGACTGTTACTGTTTCAGTACAGGATATTCCTCTAGGTGCAACCTGTGCAGATCCTTATACTTATGGAACAATTAACGACCCAGAAGTCATAAACAATATCGATGCAGCTTCACGTGAGCTTTGGTACACTTTTACAATTGACCAAGCATACATGGATATTCAAGTAAGTACATGTGCATCTGTTTATGATACGAAAGTATATGTTTATGATGCATGTGGAGGTAATGAATTAGCATACGATGATGACGCACCGACAGGTTTCTGTGATGCTGATAATAATCAATCACTTGCTGAAATCGACTTCCTAGAAGCTGGAACATATTATGTGTTAATTACTACCTACTCTGGAAGCATAGATATTAGTGATCCAACTACTGGCTTATATATTTCAGGAACAACTGATTTTATCACACCTTATATTGACAACACCACACTCACACTCACACCTGGAACACAAAACGTTGCAACAGGTAATGATGCAAACGCAGTAATGGATGTTGTTTATCCAGCAACTGTTTCTGATGATATGCCGGTTGATATGATGACAGATGCAATGATTGATCTTTCAGAATTAACTGCTGGTGCTGTTGTTGAGTTATTAGATGGTGGTACATCACTAGGAACTTACACTGTAACAGGTGGTGAGACTGTTTGGGCTAGCGATGCATTTGCAAGTGTAAGCCGTGTAGCTGCTGATATGACAGGAGGACAAAGCTTAAGTTGGGATATTGTTATCTCAGGACTTGCTGATGGAACCTACAATGTTAGCGCAACACTTTATCTTGGTTTAGATGCTGATTTAACTGCTGAAACTAACATGACTGAAGCAGCAACTGACGCAATGGAAATCAATGTTGCAGCTCCATTTATTGATCTTGCATTGTTAATGCCTGAAGGAAGTGCTTTTGTTTGCGACTTTACTGATCCACAAAATGTTCCTGTCGAAATTGAAAACACAGGAAACACTACTATCGCAACAGGTGCAACAATTACTTTCTACTTTGATGTAGATGTTGACGGTACATATGAAATCACAGAAGATCTCACATTGAGTGAAGATTTACTCCCGGGTGAAACTTTCTCAACAATGACAACAAACACTGTTGATTTCTCTGCACTTGGCACATATGAGTGGGAAGCTACTATTAGCTACACAGGTGATACTGATGCTAACAACAACTTTACTACCGGTTATACAGTACATTTCAATCAGGAAATTGAATTCATTGGCGCTGTCAATGATACAATTACCATTGCTTCTACTGACTGGCCTTACACCATCGAAACTAACCTGAATCTTACAACTGATTCTGTTTTGGTTAGCACTTACGAATGGGAATTGGACGGTTCTACAGAAACAAACTTGACTGTAAATGCTGACGGTTGGTACACACTTCATGTAATGACTGAATACTGTGAAACTACAGATTCTGTTTATGTGCTTGCATACAATAACATCAATGGTGTGACTGCTGATGAATTCTCAGTCTATCCAAACCCGAACAACGGACAGTTTATGATTGAAATGAATCTCGTTGAAAAACAAGATGTAATGCTTTCAATCTTTAATAGCAACGGTCAGTTAGTTCGCGAATTCAAATTCGATGATGTTGACACATTTGCACGTCAAATTGACATGAACAATGTTGCTGAAGGACTTTATCTCATCCGCATTAATGCAGGTGGAAAAATGTTCAACAGCCAAGTTGTTGTTCAATAAAGATAAAACACCCTAAATAATTAAAGCTGTCCGCCTACTGGCGGGCAGCTTTTTTTATATCCCCCCGACTAATTACACCTTTTAGAATCTATTGAAGTTTTGAGATTTTACAAGATTGATATTTTTGCTAACAATAATCCAAAACTGCACTTTCAAGTTTTTTATCTTAATTTTATACGCATACTAGCACATTAAAGATAATTTTAACCCTCATTAAAAATTATCACAATTACAGAATATAGTATATTTCACAACAATTTGACACATAAGTTTGTTTTAGGTATATTATTCAAATTCCATATGGAAATTTAAGTTAATTTAGGGAAATATTTAATTAATAATTAATAATTGGTGCTATGAGAAATTTTTACAAATTAATGCCGATGTTAATCGGGCTTATCCTCATGTTGGGGAACCCCCTATTCTCATCCGGACAAACCTTAAAGTCCACTTTGGACGTTACTGAATTGCCATTCAGTGAGAACTGGGACACAGATCCCGATCCCGTTGACTGGACATACTACACGAACAGTACGGAAGGCTCCGTAACAGTTCAATCCTCAACCTATCATTCACCTGATAATGCGGTTGATATGGCAAACTCAACCGATGAAACCAGTGACTTTTTCTTGGTTTTACCGGGGACAACACTTAATCAGGTTGGAACAAGATTGAAGCTTTTTGCTAAGCATCAGTCAACCATACTAAATCCACAAAGTTTCAAAGTTGGGGTTATGACTGATCCCAACGATGAGGGCACTTACACAAACGTTTACAACTCACCCAGTCTCACTTCAGATTGGCAAGAGTTTATTATTGATTTAAGTGCAATTCCACCACAAGGCGGAACTTATTACATTGCCATTAAAGGAGTTTTTGACGGAACAAACAAACACATCTATTTTGATGATGTTGTTTGGGAAGAAACTCCAACCGGCCCAATTTTTCAATCAACACCAGATGCGTATGATTACGGTCAAATCATGATTAACACAGACTCTGATGAGGTTGATTTTATCATGACTAACTATGGAATAGGAACTTTAAATGTTACTGACATTACGCTTAACGGTGTTGATGCTGCAGACTTTACAGTTACAAATATTTCTGAAACACTTCCTTTTGATTTAACTGCAAACTCAGCAAACACAATCACTGTAACCGTACAGTTTTCACCTACTACTGAAGGTCTGAAAAATGCAAGTTTAGATGTTACGGCAAATACAGAAGTTAACTCAATCCCCTTGACCGGTGATTGCTTCGACCCGACCATCTACACATTACCTTGGTCTGAAAACTTTGAGGGTGTAGAAACTCCCGAGTTCCCAATGGGATGGTCAAATATTTTTAGTGCAGCAAATACATATGCATACTTTGAAACTGCAACAGGTGGTTTCTCTGACCCTAACTGTCTTAAAGCCTACAATAGTAGTGACACAGAGCCGGTTATGCTTTCTATCACACCTCCAACCTCTATTGATATCTCAACAACCAGACTTCAATTTATGGCAAAAGGCCCGGATGGCATACTGACAATCGGAACCATGACTGATCATACCGATGAAGCGACATTTGATAGCATTACCAGCATAACTATGACATCAAATTGGGAAGAGTATATTCTTGACCTTGATACTGTCACTCCGATTACCGGAACCTACTTTATCGCATTTAAAGCAGATTTTGATTTTACTTACGATTATGTTTACCTTGATGACATTACTTGGATGGAAATACCAACCACTCCGGTTGCTTTAGTAAATCCTGATTCATACGAATTCCCACTCTTCCCGGTAGGACAAACAACAAACTCCGGAACCGTTTTGAATTTGAGAAATATGGGAGTTGGATCATTGACAGTAACAAATGTATCAGGTCTTGCCGGAACTGAATTTGCGTTTACCGACATTGACTTTGACACAGTAGCTATTGATGCACTCGACACAAGAAGTTTTGGCATTCAATACACACCAATAACTGCCGGTACACATACTGCAACTTTGTCAATTGAAACCAACGGTGGTACAACTGAACTCAACCTTACCGCAAATGCGTATGAATTACCAGAAGGCATGATAGAAATCGGTTGGGAACAGGAAACTGGTCATAATTTACCGATAGAAAACTATTTTGGCTATACATACTCACAAAGTTTATACACTCAAGCTGAAATCAATGAGGTAAATTCTGCGATCACAAGCATCTTCTATCATAAAAATGATACTGTGGAGTGGGATAATATCGGACTCATTGATATTTACCTTGGACATACGACACAAGATACAATTTCTGATTGGATACCACTTTCAGAACTTACACATGTTACCTTCTCTGAAACACTTCCGGTTTCTGATGCTGAAGGTTGGGTAGAGTTCGTTTTAGATGAACCCTTTATTTATAATAATGTGGACAACCTTATTGTTGCTGTTGATGAAAATTTTGATGGATATGGATCAGGAACAGATGAGTTCTATTGTCATAATACTGATAACTATATGAGTGCCCGCCATTACAGTGATTCAGAAAATGCAGACCCAACATCACCCCCTACAATCACTTCTGTTACATTAAATCCGGGATTGAAAAAATATCGTCCAAACATCAGAATGCAGTTTGAAGCGGTACCTGCTACTCCTACTGCTGTTTTAGATCCTGAAATCTGGGATGCAGGTCAACGTCCTGTTGGTTATACTGCTGTAAGTGATACTTACACATTAACTAATATGGGGTCAGATCCACTCACTGTATCAGCAATTACCGATTTAAGTGGTACACCATTTAGCACAAGTTTTGTTGCCGGTGACGTTGTGGATCTTCCGCTTGCTATCGATTATGAATTTACATTTGAGTTTACACCGACGACAGAAGGTACCTACGAAACAGAATTTATTGTTGAAACCAATGGTGTTAACGATACAATCATGTTGTACGGAACCTGTGATTATTCATTACCTGCAAATATTGTAGAAGTTGGATGGGGGCTAGATACGATTAATCTTCCCATGGAGCCGGTTTCTGTTTACACCTATTCTCAATCTGTGTATAAGCAAACTGAAATTGACATGATGGATCAGGCGATTTATCATATCTACTACAGACAAACATCCGCAACCCTTATGAATGAAGACATTAAGGTGTACATGGCACATTATGCTGATGGCACGCTTGATGATGATTGGGAAATTTTAGGAAATCTCACCCAGGTTTATGACGGAACCCTCGGTTCTCCAAATGCCGAAGGTTGGATTAAAATCTCATTCGACTTTCCTTTCATCTATAATAACACGGACAACCTGATTGTTGCTTTTGATGAAAATGGAGCAGCTTCATTTGATGCTACGGATGGTTTTTATGGAAATTCAACCAATGAAAATCTTAGCAGAGCCCTTACAAATGACATCACAGATGTTGATCCGGCAAGTGTGTCAGGTGGCGATTTATTGGCACAAAGACCAAATATTCGGTTCGAATTCGGTCCATTACCAACAGATCCTTATTATAACTTAAATCTTGATTCATGGGATGCCGGTATGGTTGCCGGAAATCAAGCTGCAAACTCAGGTGATATTTTCAGAATTACAAACCTTGGTGCTGGCACACTTACACTAACTGATGCTGTGTTCCTTGATGGTTCTGTATTCTCAACTTCATTGGTAGCAGGCGATGTCAGCCTTGAAGCTTCAGAAGAGTATTACTTCAACTTCACATTTTCACCACTTGCTGTTGGAACTTTCAACGATACATTAGTGATTACTCATGCTGATGGCACTGATACAGTTTTCCTTACCGGAACAACTGATTATGTACTACCGGAAAACATGGTCGAAATTGGTCAGGGAACTGAAGTCAATACAAGCTTACCAATGGAAGCATTTTATGGATATTCATATTCACAATCCATTTTCCTGCAAGAGGAAATATATATGGATGGAATGAGAATCAGCAAACTTTATTATCAACGTAATGGACAAGATGATTTAGAAAGTGCCGGTGAAATTAATATCTACATGGGTCACACGACACAAACTGAATTAACGGACTGGATTCCGCTTGCAGAACTCCAAGAAGTAACCTATTCAGAAGTTTTACCATTGCCCGATACTGATGGCTGGGTTGAGTTTGTCTTAACCACACCATACATTTACAACAACTCGGAAAATCTGGTTATTGCATTTGACGAAAACGAATCTGGATATGATGGCAGTACGGATGAATTCTACAATCATGATGTATCTAACGACATGAGTATTCGCTACTATAATGATGGTACAAATCCTGATCCGGCAGCACCACCAATAGGCACGCTTGTCGCTTCAAGACCAAATGTTCGTTTGCAATTTGAGGAGTTACCGACAACACCTATTTTCACAGTTAACCCGGATTCTCACGATTACGGAACCACAATTATCGGAACAGATAAAACGAAAGCATTTACTGTTCAAAATAACGGGATTGATGTATTGACAATCAATAACATTTATCTTGGTGGTGATGATGCAGCAGAGTTTGCATTGAATAATCTGCCAACATTCCCAATTGGAATTACGAATGATTATGCAGATGCATTTTCAATTGACGCAGTTTACACACCAACAATTGAAGGCGATGTAACTGCTAAAATTTATTTCGAGCATAGTGAAGGTCTTGATTCTGTCATGCTATATGCTACAGGATACGACGCGACCATCACATCACTCCCATGGAATGAGTATTTTGATGATCCGGCTACAACCTTTTATCCTGAAATGACACTTGGCTGGGACACTATTTTACAAACAACGAACACTTATGCAAACATTAGTGTTTGGCAAAGTACCTATCTAACAGAACCACATTCAGTGCGTTTTTACAATAGTGGTGATACTGACCCAACAAGTGAATATATCTTAGTTACACCACGGACACAACTTGATCCGACCGGTACCAGATTAAGATTCTTTGCCGATGGTTATGCCGGTGACCAACTTATCATTGGTTACATGACAGATCCTAATGATGCGACAACTTTCGTTGAAGTGGAAACTGTTGATTTGGAAACAGACTACACTCAGCATTTAGTAGATTTATCTTCTATTGCAACTGCCGGATATTATCATTTCGCGTTTAAAGCAGTAATGCCGAGCACGTATCACTACATCTATCTTGATAATGTAACATGGGAAACCACACCAACAACTCCGGTATTTGGAGCAATGCCTACAGCTATAGATTTTGGTGATGTTGAAATGTTAACATCAACAGATCTTGAAATAGTAGAAGTAAGAAATACTGGTGTTGGTGATTTGATTATTACCGATGTTCAACTTATTGGAGCGGAAGCGGATCAATTTTCAATTAACGTAATTGATGCACTTAACGATACAATTACTTCTGATTATTCTGATTTCCTAACTGTTGAAGCAACGTTTAATCCTGCTTATGCTGGAATTATCACTGCAGATATCGAGTTTACCGATATTGATGCAAACACCTATACAGTTCCATTGATTGGTAACTCTATTGATGCAACAATGTATCCTGATACTTTAGTTGATTTTGAAGATGCTGTACCTCCACTATTCTGGACAAGATACTCTAGTTTGTTGAGTGAAACCATGACGCTCACATCAACAACATCAGGATGGAGTCAAGGTGACTTCTCTGGTGAGTCTTCATTAACTTCAGCTGCCAGAATTAATATCTGGACTACAACTACCAATTATTGGCTTGTTACAAGTTCTATTGAACTTGGTGACGGAACTAACCCTGTAAAACTCGAGCTTGATTTGTCAACAACTGATTACGGAACAACTGCAGAAGCAGATCCTGCCGAAGATGACCGATTCGCTATTGTCATTTCAACCGACAATGGTGCAACCTGGACAGATGCAAATGCATTACGTATTTACGACAATGATGGATCTGAATATGTTTTTGATGATATCCCGAACGGCGCAGGAGAACATGTTGAAATTTCTCTCGCTGACTATTCAGGACTTGTAAAAATTGGACTGTATGGTGAGTCAACCGTTTCTAATGGAGACAACTATCTGTATGTTGATAATTTCGAAGTCAGATATTTCACTGCGGAAGAACTTGCTTTACTGGATGCAGAAGAAAACACATCTATGACTGCATCTCCGGAACTTACTGTATATGAAGAAATCAATACAGATGAGCAAGCAATTGATTACACTGTTGATTATCCAACTCCATTTGATGCAAACTTAGATGCTCTCTTACTCCATGACTTCCAAGTTCAATTCAATACCATGATTCCTAACGGAACAACTGTTGATGTTGAATTTGACGGAACAAATGTTGGACAATATACTGCCGACGGAACTGACTCAATTTTCTGGGTAGGCGATGTTATGACAGGAACAAATCCTGCATTAAATACAATGGAAGATATGGTTGTTACGCTTAAGTTTAATGGATTAAATGTTGTAAATCAATACGACATCACTCTCCATTCGTTTACTGCTTATGACGGTGAATTTGATATGACTACAGAGCGCACATTGCTAGCAAATGCGATGGCAGAAATCAATGTGACTCCAACACCTACCGCACTCCCAATTGTGGAAGACTTTGATGGTGGAATCCCTGCCAACTGGTTAACCTATAACAATGGAACTGACGGTGCTGATTGGACATTCACAAATGATGGTGCCCTTGGAAGTACTTCCAGTGCAAATGGATATATGCGAGTTAATGATGGTGCTGTTACAGGACTTACAAATGCAGACCTCCTTAGCTATCCGATTGACATGAGTGCAGCAACTGGCACAATTCTCTTAGAATTTGAACATCGTTATGATGACATCTCGTTAACAACTGCAACTGTTTATGTTTCAACCGATAATGGTACAATCTGGACAGAAGTAGAGCAATACACAGGTGATCAAGGTTCAATGACTGATCCTGAATTGGCATCAATTGATATTTCAGATTACGCAGGAGAGGGAAATGTGACAATTCGTTGGAATTATAATGACAACGGACTTGATGGACTAAACTGGAACATCGATGACGTTCATATTTATGAATTCATTCCGAATACCGAAGCTGAGATTCTGACATTTGATATTGTTGATCAAATTAGCTCAACAATTGATACAGATTTTGCAACGGTTCAAGTTGTTATGCCTAACGGAACAGACCTGTCTGCAATGACTCCAAACTTTACCCTATCAGATGGTGCAATTGCAAGTATTGGTGGAACAATCCAAGAATCAGGAACCTCAATTGTTGATTTTACAAATAGTATCACAACTCCGGTTGTTTATACTGTAATTGCTGAGGATAACTCAACAAATA
Organism: Bacteroidales bacterium; assembly: GCA_027858835.1. GTDB lineage: Bacteria > Bacteroidota > Bacteroidia > Bacteroidales > ML635J-15 > JAQIBY01. The sequence continues at coordinate 10,126 of JAQIBY010000012.1, forward strand.
AACTTTGGGATGTTACTGTTTCAACTGAAACCAGTCTTGCGAATGACGGAGCATTTAATTTTGCTGTGTATCCGAACCCAAGTAATGGTCAATTTGATCTGAACGTTTACTCTGAAAACGGATTTACTTACAGTATTTATGCTGTCGATGGTAAATTAATTCACAAAGCACAAATTGATGCAACTGGTGAAGTAACAGAATCAATCAATTTAAAGGATATTGCTCCCGGAGTATATACCCTTAAAGTAAATGCTGACAATACAATTAAAGTTGAAAAACTGGTTATTGAATAAGCAAACAAATCAATCTTAATAAAAAAGCTGTCCTAATTTAGGGCAGCTTTTTTTTGTTTCAAAAAATAGAAATACCCCACTCCCACTCCTCCGAAAAAGAAACAATATTACATAGACATTAAAAAGCAAGAAAAAATATAATACCAAATCATTGTTTAAAAAAACACCCACCATTTTGTCCACATGAAAATGTATGGCCAAAAACCAACTATTTTGTCCATTACACCTAAACTATAAGATTTGGGTATGATTCAAAATGGAATTTGCTTCGAAAGAAATCGCCTCAAAAAGTATAATACAAACCCGGATTATTTCAATTTTTGAAATAAAATGCTTTGAGTTTTCATGTCAGATTGTATTTTTAACACATATACTCCGGCATCAAATTCAGCAATATTTATGCTTGCATTATGTTTAATTGTTTGTTCAAACAAACATTTTCCATCTAAACTAATCACTCTGATTTCAGCATAATGAATATCGTTTGCAAGTTGAACGTTCAGTAGGTTTTGTACCGGATTTGGAAATATTTTTGCAATCGTAGCCTCATCTTTTGATTTTATTTGTGTCCAAACCGAACTTGTTACAGCAAGCTTATACATGCTTTGCCAAGAATCCGGGCTTGCAGTTCCCTGAACACAAATATAAATGCTGTCGGTATTGTACTCAGGCAAGACAATATGTATGCTGTCTGGAATATTTTCTGTTGCATATTGCAAAATAAGATTTTGAAATTTATCATAAATATAGATGCTGTCAACAAGCTGATTGTCTTCTAAATAAACATTAATAGCATCTTCATTACTGGCAGGAATCAGATACATATCCTTGTCTATCGTATCATAATTTTGTTGAAACGTAATATGCCCGAAAACGGTATCTCCGGGATAAAAACGATATGCTAAATCAAATTGATGTGGTTCGTCAAGACCTCTTATTACGGTGAAATAGTCATTCCCTTCACTTGAATGAAAAACATCAGTCATGCAGGTATCTGTTATGCCGGCAGGGACAGCTTGCTCGTCAACATAAAGCCATTGGCGGTTAATATCAACTGCTCCATCACCGATAAGTCCAACATCCCAACCTATCCAAATGGATGTCAACCAGGTATATCGAATGTTTTCCGGTAGTGGCATATTCGAGTTGTCCCTTGTGCTGAAATACCCTTCGTTGATTCCTGTGATATGATCATCTTCATCTCCATCGCAATTAATATCCACATTATCGAAGGTACTATTTCCAAATATGCCGTCTTCGCTTTGAATGCAATATTCGTAGCCACCAAAAAGATAAATTCCTTGCGTGATACTATCATCGCAAAATGTGTAACTGTCATATTCCCAAAGCATGTCACGGTTTGCTTCTGATTTTCCGTTTGCTGTAGGAATATCTGATTTTGTCGGATCGGGTGAGGTATTTGACCCAAGATGCGGTGTGCCAATAGTCACAACGCGTGCCACCTTATGTCCATCAGGCGAATATGGTTCAATCCAATTCGTATGCGTACCTTGTCCATCCGTACGTTGCAAATATTCCCGAATAGCCAGTCCTCCCATTGAATGTCCGACAAGAATCACTTTTTCAGCGCCGGTATAATCCAACACTTCAGCAATCATTTTGCTTAAAGCATATCCTTGTTTAAAAATTGCAGCTTGGTTACTTTGATCAAAATAATCGTTAAATGTCCCGGAAGTCCCACGTATTCGTTCTTCTTTAAAATTAATCGCAAAAAGATTTTGGCCCGTCCATCCATCAACAAAATCATCCATTGATTCTGCATAGTTTCGTCGCCCAACATTGATTTCATCCTCGTCATACACAAAATCTTCCCATTTAACATCTTCGCTCATGAGAGCAGACTCCGAATTGTCGTCAGCATTTAGCACGATATCTAACACATTAATTTCTCCGAAATCCTGTTGATCTCGCAAATAAATCATGCTTTCAGAAAATGTTTTGTCGCTTCCAATTAACCCATGAACAAAAATAATGGGATAATGATATTTAACTTGAGTGTAAGCTAATGTCTGCCAAAAGACTAAAAGGCATAATGCAATGATAACTGTTTTGCTTTGCTTCATCTATCTATAGTATCTATCTGCACGAAAATACTAAAAATATTTTTTTTGGCAAGATATGCGAAGCGAAAGTTGCAGTCACCTATATCCGCTTATTTTGACGAACTGTTAATTACCGGTTGCTTTTTACTAAAACCAGTTACTTTAAATTCAGTACGGCGGTTCATTTGATGTTCAGGTTCGGTGCATTGTACACCATCAGAACAATTATTCACGAGTTCATACTCACCATATCCTTTGGCGGTAATACGGTCTTTTGAAATGCCTTTCGAGATAATGTGTTGAACAGCAGACTCTGCACGTCTTTGAGATAAATTTTCGTTATATGCTTTCGTCCCACGTGAATCGGTGTGCGAACCTAGCTCAATAATAATTTGCGGATTTTCAGTTAGTAAAGTGACAATTTTATTCAACTCCACTGCCGCATCAGGACGAATATTCCATTTATTGTAATCATAATAAATGTTTTCAATAACAATTGCTTTGTCTATGACAATTCGTTCAAAAATCAAATCAACAAAGACGGTATCATTCATTGTTTTACATGTTGTGGTAATTTCATGTGCTAATGCGAAAAAATCAGGATCTGTGCCGTGCACAATGTAAGTTTCGTTACAATTTAATTGCGTATGATAAACTGCAGGTGTTATTTCGGGAATAGCAATCATAACTTCGGAATTTTGATAATGATAATGTACATTAATTCCCGGCAAAGGTTCCAGATTGCCATCTTCAAATTTTTCGTATGTTGTGACAGCAAGCGTTAACTCGGTTGGAATCGCCGGTGGTGGGGGAGGTGAATACACAAAACTGTAAATATCATCATTGCCTTCTCCGCCATATCGGTTTGATGCAAAATATCCCATTATCCCGGGCTCGGTGAAAACAACTGTAAAATCATCTTTCGGTGAGTTTATCGGATATTTTAGATTTTCGGGAATCGTCCACTTGGCTTTATTTCCGGTAGATTCAAACAAATCCAAACCACCCATGCCCAGATGCCCGTCACTTGAGAAATACAGTTTTCCCTCTGAGTCGAATGATGGAAAAAGCTCTTTTCCTGCTGTATTGATTTTAGACCCTAAGTTTTGTGGGTCGCTCCACTCACCTGAGGATTGCTTTTCACTGTAATAGATGTCGGTTTCTCCGTATCCACCGGGCATATCAGAAACAAAATACAAAGTGTTTCCATCCGGAGACAATGCGGGATGTCCTACCGAATAGTTTTCAGCATTATTGTGTTCAAATTCACGAATGTTTTCCCAATTACCGTCATTCCAATCAGCAGTGTAAATTTCAAGTCGATTTGTGTAAATATCGGCTTCCTCTTTGAACCATGCGGTAGGATCCGGATTTTGAGTTTTGTAGTTTTTCTTAACGGATTTTGTGCGTGTTAAATAAAGCTTGTTCGTTTTCTCATCAAAATATCCGGGTCCATTGTGATAATCATGATTTATTTCTGGAATAAATGAGATTGTTTCAATATTACCGGAATTGTCGCTATTTACCTTGTACAGCTTTAAAAACGGATTTCCAGTCCATTCATAGGTGGAGTTTTTTCCGGCGCTTACACTTTCCGGCATACGATCAGAGGTAATCAAAAATCCATTCTCAAATTGAATTAGTCCGAAATCCGCATTTTCTGAATTAAATTGTTTTTCATTTTTCACAATGAAATCAGGTTCAGCTTCTATCCAGTCCAAAACATTACGGCAAATTTCAATGTTTTCATCTGCCATTTCTGATTTTGCAGGCGAAATTTCCTTCAATTTTTGATATTGCAGAATTGCGTCCGAATATTTTCCTTCGGACTTGAGTAAATCAGCATAAATAATGATGTCTTCGGCTATGGTAACGTCCGAAGTAATCAGTTTGGACAACCAACTTTCAGCAGATTTTGAGTCATTTATTTTCAAGTAACAAAACGTAATGTATCGTATGTCTGTAGGATTGGGAGTATTGGTTTCAAAGTGATCTTGAAAGGTTTTAATCGCTTTGACATATTCAAATTTTTTCATGTATTGGTCCGCTTTCGGCGAACTGCTTTGTGCGAATGTAAAGCTCGACAGCGCAAAAATAATAAACAGCGTTATTATGGTATAGATCGTTTTCATAAGTTCATTTTTTTAGTGTTTTTTATTTATATATAATTTTAGAAAAATCTCGGGGTTTTCATACGGGTATCGACTTTTCTTGGAAATGTATAATCAAGCATAATTTCATGTCCGGCAAATGTGCTTAATGCCGTAAGCGAATGTGTATAAGCATATCCGATAACCCATGAAGGATTTACGTTCCATTGAGTCATGAAAATTAATGCATCGCGCATTCGTAAAGAATTATCTAAACTTTGGTCAGTAAAGAGATTCGCTCCAAAACGGTATGATGCACCAATCCAAAATGTGTTTTTAAATAAAAAATGCGTCGTAACATCAATGTTCGTCATGGCTTTAAAATCTTCACGAATTAAGATACTTGGTTTTGCTTTTACTTCGTCGCCGAGGTCAAAAACATAGCCTGTGGTGAAGTAGTAATGTCGCTCTTGTTTTGCGACAAAACCATCAGGAGATTCAATCAGACTACCAAGCATGTCGGTAACAGATAGCCCGGCATAAAAGCGCTCCGAGTAAAGAAACAGTCCCATTTTGGGGTCGAAACGCATTGAATTTACGCGGGTTAACGGAATTGAAGGATCATCAATCGATTCGGAGATTAATTTCCGTCCGTCAAGGCTGAAATAAGATACTCCTGCAGCTAAACCCATAGATAGTTTCAGGCTTTCGTTAATGTTTAGAATATACGAATAGTTTGCCCAAAAAGCTTGTCGTGATTCAGCACCGATATTGTCATTTATGAGTTGCAATCCCAATCCCATGTTTGATCTCGTAGCGCCTTCAATACTAACAGATTGTGTGTTGGGGGCGCCTTCAAGTCCCGTCCATGGAGCGGAATACAGTAAGTTAACACTTGTCCATTGTTTTGTTCCGGTATATGCCGGATTAATGGTCATTGGGTTAAAAATATACTGATTTGACATAAACGTTTGCTGTGCAAATAAACTTGCTGCCAAAAACAATAATATCAATAATGTATATGTCTTTTTCATAATAAACGGTTTTTTGATGAAAGCAAATAGCACACAGTATATCGGGCAGGAGATCCCTGCAAATTTTTCTTTTCTTTAATATTATTGTATGCTATTGACTTCATCTTTTTCATTTGTATTTTTTATATCTATTTAATCAACTAATCAAGAATTGTTATGTAACCATTGAAGGTCTGATATTCATCACAGATTTTTACTTTTAGCACATAGAAGTATGTTCCTTCACTTAAATTACTTCCATCCCACAAATTGTTATAGGATTTTCTGCTGTAAACCTCATTACCCCAGCGATTAAGCACAACCAGTTCGTTGTCGGGATACAGCTCCAAATTAGAAATTGCGAAGAAATCATTAATTCCATCACTATTTGGTGTAAAGACATTATTTACAGTGAGTTCTACTCCGACAACATCTGATTCAATAATGACATCATAAGTCACTTCACAATTTTTCGTGTCGGTTATGGTTACTGTATGTGTTCCGGCATTAAGATCCGTTGCGATTTCGAAATTTGAGCCATTAGCCCAGTTGTATTCAAACTCACCAGAACCTCCAACTGCCTCAATTTCTGCCGTTCCGTTCTTATTACCGTTACAATCGGCATTCGTTGTTGAAACCACGTCAATGATTATCTCATCACTACTTTCGATTGAAATTTCAGTAATAGCAGGACATCCGTTTGCATCCTGAATATTAATTACATAATCACCGGCAGAAAGACTATCAATCAGATTTGAGTAATATGTATTTTCTCCGTTGACAGTATAAACATAAGGTGCAACACCACCTTCTGTATTTATCTGCACTGCAGCATCACTGACTCCGTAACAACTGTTCCCTGAAATTAATTCTGCACTTGCATTAAGTGTGTTCAGGCTTTCAACCGGAACTTCAATAATTTCAGAAACACAATTGTTTTCATCAGTTACCATAAGCATTAAGCTTGTGTTGTTAACCAAATTATCAAAACGATTTGATTGAGTCCAGGTTTGTCCGGCATCAATTGAGTATTGATAGTTTCCGTTTCCACCACTTGCTGTCAGCTCAACTCCAACAATTCCTGCATCACAATAAGCAGCATAGCTTAATGTTAATGCTTCAGGAGTGCCGATTGTCAGATTTGCAGTCTCAAAACAGCCATTCTCATCGGTAACACTTACAAGATAATCTCCGGCACTTAGATTTTCAAAAATATATGGTGTTGTTGACACAGAGTAATCTAATCCACTTGTCTCATTTGTGAGTTCAACAACATAATCTCCGGTACCACCGCTAACAAATACTTCAATCGTTCCGTTATCTGCTCCATAGCAAGTGACAGCATCTGTTGCATCAAAACTAACTGACAATGCTTCAGGATTTTCGATGATTATATCTGTTAAGGTAATTGAACACATGTTTTCATCTTCAATCAGGACAGTATATGTTCCAGTTGATAAGCCTGTGAAACTGTTTGATGATTGTGGTGTAGCACCATTCAGAGAATATGTAACATCTCCAAATGCACCTTCCATGGAAACTGTTATTTCTCCATCGCTGGCATCAGTACAAGTCACTTGTGAAGATGCTTCTACAGTGGCTTCAATCTGCGATACAAAAACATTTTGTTCGCAAGTTGAAATATTTCCATTAACATCAGTAACTGTCCATAATATTGTTGTCGTTCCTACGGGGAATACTTCCGGTGCATTATTAGTTATTTCAGCAATTCCACAATTATCAGACACCTCAGGTTCAACAAGTGTTATTTCGCTTGAACAAGCATTAATGTCTTCTTGACAAGTAATTGTTGGAAGTTCACCATCTGTTACCGTGACAATTTGCTCACAAGTTTCAATGTTTCCACTGCCGTCAGTAACTGTCCATGTGACTATTGTATTTCCGATTGGGAAAGTTGTTGGCGCATCGTTTGTTACAGAAGCAACCGTACAATTGTCATCAACAGTCGGAGTTCCGAGTACAACACTACTTGCTGTACATTCGTCAGCGTCAGTATTCACTGCAACCGGAGCAGGACAAGTAATTGTTGGAAGTTGATTGTCAATAACAGTAACCAGTTGCTCACAGGTTGCAAAATTGCCTGAGTAATCAGTAACAGTCCAGGTAATTGTTGTGATTCCGAGTGGATATGGGTCAGATAATCCCAGCATATCGCTACGGACACCCACAACACTTGCGACACCACAATTATCATTTGTTGTTGGAGGTGTAATTGTTACTCCAGTTGCCTCACAATTATCGACATCATTGTTTACGGTGATATCAGCTGGGCAGGTTATCGTCGGATCAACAAAATCCTGAACAACCACAATTATATTTGCGTTATCACAGTTTGTTGGATTGATTGCTTCACAAATTTGATATGATAAAGAATATGAGCCAACTGCAAGTCCTGCGGGGATATTTAAATCTCCGTTTGCAGAAATACTTGCACCAGCAATACCGCCATCATCAGTAAGTGTAATAATAACATCTGCAGGATCAGCGGGAGCTGCATCAAGCAAGTCATTATCAAGTACATTTCCGGCAATGCCACCGATTTCACAATCTATCGGACTTGCTGTAAAGTTATCATCTACAGCAGTAATTGCGGCAGCAGTAATTGTGATAAATACCGGCGCATCAGAACAATTGGTCGGGTTCAGATTTTCACAAATTTCATAAATTAAGGTATGTGTTCCTGCCGGAGTGCCTGGCATAACATCCACTGATCCGTCGGGGTTAAGCACAAGATAACCGTTTGGTTCAGGAACTGTTTCAGACAAAGATACTTCCGCAGGGTCAACAGGATTCCCATTGAGGAGATCATTATTAAAAACATTCAGTACATTTATTTCTCCAGTATATCCGTTAACTCCTGTTTGGTTATCCTCAACTGCAATAATTTGTGGTGGATTGACTTTTACAGTAACCGTCGCATCATCGCAATTCAAAGGATTCAAGACTTCACAGATTTCATAGCTCAGATAATAAATTCCTGCAGGAGTTCCGGCGGGCACATCAATTGAACCATCAGGGTTCATTATAATATATCCGTTAGGTTCAGCAAGTGTCTCGGTTAATATGACTTCTGCTGGAATTACCGGACTCCCGTTTAATGTGTCATTGTTAAGCACATTAAGGACATTAATCATTCCATCGTATCCATTAACGCTGAAATAGGTATCGTCAATTGCTATTATTGAAGTTGCAGAAACGCTAACTGTTACGATTGCATCATCACAATTTATGGGGTTTATTATTTCACAGATTTCGTATGTCAGTGTATAAGTTCCTTCAGGAGTTCCCGGAGCAAGATCAACGGTTCCGTCAGGATTTAAAGTAAGTGCTCCAGTCGGATCTGCAACTGTTTCTGTTAAAATCACTTCGGCAGGTATTACCGGATTGCCATTTAATAAATCATTATCATATACATTTAATATCGCTGAGCCACCGTCATAACCATTTATCCCTGAAGCAAAATCGTCATTTGCAATAATCTGTGGGGCATTAACACTTATTGTAACAATTGCATCATCACAATTTGTCGGATTTGTTATTTCACAAATTTCATAAGTGAGTTGGTAAGTGCCTTCAGATGTTCCAGGTGCAACGGCCACAGAGCCATCAGGATTTAATGTTAGACTTCCTGTAGGATCAGGAACGGTTTCTGTCATTGTCACATCTGCAGGATCTACAGGCATGCCATTAAGTAAATCATTATCAAAAACATTTAAGACATTAATTTGCCCGTCATAGCCATTAACGCCACCTGCAATGTCATCATTTGCGATAATTTCAGGAGCTTCAACAGTTATTGTTACAATTGCATCATCACAATTTGTTGGATTTGCAATTTCACAAATTTGATAAGTGAGCGTATAAGTTCCTTCTGGAGTTCCCGGAGCTAAATCAACTGAGCCATCAGGATTCAATGTGAGATTTCCAGTTGGGTCTGCAAGCGTTTCTGTAAGCAACAAATCCGCCGGATTTACCGGTGAGCCATTAAGTAAATCATTATCAAAAACATTTAGAATGTTAACGACACCTGTGTATCCATTAATTGGACCACCGTTATCATCATTTGCAATAATAACGTTAATAGGATTTGTCGTTTCATCATCTTCATCATTACCCGGGTCAGGATCAAACTGGTCTGAACCAATAATTGTTGCAATATTTAGATAGTCAACACCTGCACTAGGCAAATTAACTGTAGCAGTGATGTTAAGACTAGCAGTTCCAGGGAAAGGAATATTTGCAATGTTCCAGAGCCCTGTAACATTATCATAGGTGCCAGTTAATGTGTTATGAGAAACATATGTGTAACCATTAGGCAACAAATCTGCAACTAAAACATTATCAGCATCAGTAGGTCCATAATTTGTGACAGTTAAAGTAAACACAACATCATCGCCTACATAAGGGTTGCTGTTATTAACGGTTTTTACGATACCGAGATCAGCTTGCGACCGAATTGGGGTAATCACTGTTGACGTATTATTTGTAAGGTCAGGATCATTTATCCCATCTGTATTTGTAATAGTTGCTGTGTTAATTATGCTGCCACTGGCATCTTCTTCAACAACACCTCTAAAAATAATCAAACATCTTCCGCCTGCAACGATTGTTCCTTGATTTGCAGACCCTGAACCTGGCCATGGAAAATAGTTTGCCTGACATCTTGATGCATCAAAGCTTGATATACCTGCAGGCAATAAATCTGTAATTTCAGAATTAGTTACATCACTGGGACCATAGTTTGTGTAAACCAATACATAATAAATTGAATCACCGGCTGTAATTTCTAATGGGTCAATCATCAACGCATAAGGATCACTAAATAATTGAGTAGAATCAATGGGTATTATCGCCGGGTCAATTTGAATTTTAATAACTTCAAGATCTGAAACAATTTCCAAAGGAGTAAAAATTGTTGATGTATTATTTGTTTGATCGGAGTCTGGAGTGTCAGAATCTACAACAGCTGTATTAGGAATATCCGTTGTAACACTGCTAATTACCGTCCCTCTGATTAACAATTGGAATGTTGAAAGAGGTGTCATTGTGCCAATTTCGTATTCAGTTGCCCACGGATTCCAAATTGTTCCGCCATCAATCGAAAATTCGGGATTTTCAATAATACTAAGATCAATAATATCTTGTACATGTACGCCAAGCGCATCAAACGTATTACTGTTATTGGCAATATTAATTGTATATTCGATTGTCTCGCCAGCTACTACAGAAACAGGGCCCGTTTTAACAATAGAAATATCGGCCTCATCATTTAAAGGAGTAAAAATTGTTTCTTCATTATTTGTTGGGTCAGGATCCGGTACATCAGATGTAACAGAAGCTGTATTAGGAATCGGGTCAGTATTTGGCATAGGGCTCATGTCTATAACAATTCCTCTTATTCTAATAGAAGAACTTGCACCATCAGCTAATGTTCCTATGTTAATACTACCTGTCCAAGGACTTAACCAAGTGCCTCCACCATCAATAGAATATTCGACTCCAGAGATTACAGTGGGGTCAATAATATCAGTAATGATGACATTTGAAGCAGCGCTAGGACCATAATTGGTTACAGATAATTGATAAACTATTTGTCCTCCAATAACAACTGGTGAGGTTAAAGCTTGTTTTGTAATATTCAAATCTGCTGATTGCACAATCGTAGTTACTACAGTCGATTCATTATTTGTTAAATCAGGATCAAATGTATCTGCACTATAAATTGTTGCAGTATTTGTTAATGTTCCTACTGCATTCGGATCGACATCCCCTCTAATTAGAATGTGATTAACTCCAGGATAATCAAAATCCGTCAGCATTCTTGTACCACCCCATGAAAACCATGAGTTACCAAAATTTAATGAAAACTCAGGATTCGTGATGTTGGCAGGAAGCATGTCTGTAATTAAAGCATTAACAGAACGGTCTGGTCCAAAATTATCTACTTGTAAGAAGTAATATATCTTTGTTCCTGCTGTAATAACAGAAGGAGAAATTTCTATAAGACTAGCAGGACTTCCAACAGGAAGATTAGAAGGATCAATATGCGATTTAACAATCGAAACATCGGATGTTTTGATTACTTCTATCGTTACAATTGCCTGATCACAATTTGTCGGATTCAGCAGCTCACATATTTCATAGGTCATTGTGTAGGTTCCACCGGGAGTAAACGGCGGGACATCAACCGAACCATCAGGGTTCAAAATTATGTTAGCATTCGGGTTTACCGTAGAAAGTATGACTTCGGCAGGAATGACAGGATCTCCGTTCAGTAAATCATTGTCAAATACATTTAAGATATTGATAGCTCCTGCTGTTCCGTCAATTCCTGCTGCAGAATCGTCATTTGCAATTATTTGTGTCGCAGAAATGTTAACCGTTACGATTGCATCATCACAATTTGTGGGGTTTAGAATCTCACATATTTGATAAGTAAGCGTGTAAGTGCCGGCAGGAGTTCCTGCAGCCAAGTCAACAGAACCATCAGGATTTAATGTGAGATTTCCGCTAGGATCAGTAATCGTCTCGCTTAGGACTACCTCCAATGGATCAACTGCTGTACCATTTAATAAATCATTTGCAAATACATTTAAAATTCCTATTTGTCCAGTATATCCATTTATGCCTGAAGCTGAATCATCATTTGCAATAATCTCAGCAGGAACAACAGTAATACTTACGATTGCATCATCACAATTTGTAGGATTTGCTACTTCGCAAATTTGGTATGTTAACTCATAAGTTCCTGCCGCAGTTCCGGGGGCAACATCTACCGAACCGTCTGAATTTAAAGTTAATGTAGCGGTAGGGTCTGCAATTGTTTCAGTAAGAGTAACATCAGCAGGGTTAACAGGATTACCATTTAAGGAATCATTATCGAATACATTTATAACATCTGTTGCTCCAATGTATCCATTGATTCCACTAATTATATCATCAGTTGCAATTATTTCTAAGGCATTGTTTATTATGATGCTTTCGGTACCAACACATCCATGGTCATCAATAACTTCAATTACATAATTACCAGAAGAAAGATTGGAAAAAACATTAGATGTTTGTGGGGTTCCACCATTGATTGCATAGGTGTAATTTCCGGTGCCTCCGGAGACACTTACCGTAATTTCTCCATCTGTTGCATTAAATGCAGAGATTTCAGCAGTTATGGAAGGGCTTACTATTATTTCAGGAAGGACAGTAACCGTCACATCTGAACAAGCTGATGTTTCGCATTCATTTTGCCAGGCTGCATAATAAGTTGTTGTACTCAGTGGTGCAGGAATTTCAAGATTATTGCCTGTTCCGATAAGCGTTCCCGAACATGAACCTGAATACCAGTTAAGTATTTCGCCTGAGCCACCTGTTGTAGATAAAGTAATTGTGCCGGAATGGTCAGCACATAACAAAGATAAATCTGACGAAGCTGAAACAGGTGCTTCAGGAGATTCCAATATTGTGATATCCGTATCTACGGTTCTCGGACATCCATTTGTGACAAAGGAGTAAGTTATGGTATAATCACCCGGCAAACTGTTGTCAAGGTCTATTTCACCTGTTGAAGCATTCAAAGATAATCCGGTTGGATTAACAGAAAATGTGCCGTCTTCCACACCGTTAATCACCGGGGACACTGTGCCTGTTGGGCACAAATCCATATTGTTGTTGTAGCTTACTTCGGCTGTTCCAAGACTCAGGCTTACCTGAATTGGTTCGGCGAAATCTCCAAGGTTTGCCGTCAGTGAAGTGGAAGCTTTGGTTTTTACAATAATGGTTTTTACACTTAAGCCCAAACAAGGGTCGAGAGCTCCAAACAAATCAGAAATATTTACAGCCGCCTCTGCAAATTGATAAGGTATGTAACTTGTCGTTCCAAAAGCTCCAAAAGGAACAGAAACTATTGATGAGTTTGTTGAAGCAAATGCAACGCCTGCAGGGATTGTTTGTTCGACATAGTCGTATCCTGTACCAACTGGTTTCCACAGGTAGATTCTGATGTTTCCGGCAGAACCGCCATTGCTGTATTCAACAGAAACAATCATGTCGTTTATGGTTCGACCGCCATGAGGTCCGGTGGAACTAAAACCAAAATCTGATGTTCTCACCAATGTGTTTTGCAAAAACTCAAAATCAATGTAACTCGTGCCAGAAGTTGTGTACCTGTCACTGCCTAGCATAATCCACATGTTGTCGCCGGCATCTTTTGCTAGATGATACATGACATTATTGATGTCATTTTTGCTGTTGGCTTTACCGACACTCCAGCTCCATAAATTTGGGTTTTGGTTGAATTTACTGCCCTGAAAAATGATGTCATTCCCATTATAATTATCCAAGAATAAGCCACTATTCAGCGAATCTAATGCTGTCCCGTCATTATGAAGGACATGTTCTCCGGCACCTGCAGGACCCATGACCCAATCTCCGACATCCAACACAGGAGTATTCGACTGAAGATCTCCGTCAATAGCAAATCCGCCCAAAGGCTCTAAAACCGGAGCTGTTTGTGAAAACGTTAGAAGTGGAGATATTAAAATTGCTAAAAAAATAACATAGGCTGTTAACATTCTATAATAATTATTGCCAACAATGTTTTTCCCAATATTTTGTATGTTTGCTTTCATAGTTTTATTGTTTGGTTTTAAGAAAATATAAGTGTGATAATATGTCTGAAACTGTTATTTGTTTATGAATCCGTAAACTCGATTTATTATTAGTGTAAAAATTGCTCAATTTCGTGGTCGAATTTACCTTTATTTCATTTTTTTTAATCTCCTGATTTATTGCACTAAAGCTTAAAGACAGAAAATAAATAATCAATATTAATGCTCGCGAACTAATATATTTTCCGAGTGTTTTAATAATGTTTTTCATTGCTTTAATTTTAAATTAGACTTGATCTAAATGGTACTGCGTGATATTTCTTTGATTTTATAGGCTTCATTTTAAATAATCTGGCTTTATATATCAGTTTAGATTTATAACAAAGGAAAATAACAAATTGTTTATATTGATTCTAAATAATTTGGCTTTATTTTTAATTGCTCCTGCATATCCATTGTTATCAACACTTACAGGAAGTGAAAAAAAACATTTTTAAAATATATCAGTAATTTCATTTGTCTTAAGCATATTAACAAATTGATTATCTGCCGAAAAAACTGCAGTAGCATCAAATATTTCTCTGAACTCAGTGGGATGCTTTATACCTAATCGCATATTCAACTTACTATAAAATAAATTTTATTCATGTCAAATCATTTTATGACTTCATATACTATTTTCAACATAACTGCTACTAATTAAACCTAAGAAATGTCGTTTTGAAATTTTTTTTGACGAATACAGAGAAAAACCTGACGGATAAATGATAATCGTGTACTAATTAACCACAACTATTTCAAATCAATAGCTGAGTAATCCATATTGCAAACATAGGATGATTGATAAAGAAATTCTGAAACTACCAATTCTTATTCTGAATTCATTTCGTAAGGTTTATGTCGATATTACACCACTTTAAAATCAAAAATCCGGTGTAATGCCGATGTAGAATCAAAGCTGACACAAGAAATAAAATGAATTGTATCGGCTTTGATTCATAATCGGTATAAAGGGCGAATTTTCACAGAAAACGCAATGAAATATTGAATTTAGCACAAAAAAAAGCCGGACATTGCCGGCTTTAATTTTTAAATATTTGAAGGATTATTTCACTTCTTCAAAATCCACATCAGTAACTTCATCATCACCGGAGGATTGTTTTCCTTCATCTTCTCCACCTGCTTGTGCATTTGGATCATCACCTCCTTGTTGCTGTGCATTTTGTGCATTGTAAATGTCTTGAGACGCAGCTTGGAAAACGGTATTCAATTCTTCCATTGCTTTATCGATACCCTCAAGATCCTGCGCTTTATGAGCCTCTTTCAATTTCCCAAGTGCATCTTCAATCTGAGTCTTTTTATCAGCAGGAAGTTTATCTTCCAAGTCTGTTAGTTGTTTCTCAGTTTGGAAAATCATCTGATCAGCCTTATTGATTTTCTCAACCCGCTCTTTTTCTTTATTATCTTGATCAGCATTTGCTTCAGCTTCATCTTTCATGCGTTTGATTTCATCTTCGCTGAGTCCGCTTGAAGCTTCAATTCGTATGCTTTGCTCTTTTCCTGTACCTTTATCTTTGGCAGATACATTCAAAATACCGTTGGCATCAATATCAAAAGACACTTCAACTTGTGGCACACCACGTGGAGACGGTGGAATTCCATCGAGGTGGAAACGTCCAATGGTTTTGTTTTTATTTGCAACTGGACGCTCTCCTTGTAAGACATGAATCTCAACTGAAGGCTGGTTATCGACAGCCGTTGTAAAAGTTTCCGATTTGTTTGTCGGGATGGTTGTATTTGATTCAATCAATCGTGTCATCACACCACCCATGGTTTCAATACCGAGTGATAAAGGAGTGACATCAAGCAGAAGCACATCTTTTACATCGCCGGAAAGTACACCACCTTGAATTGCAGCTCCAATTGCAACAACTTCATCAGGGTTCACCCCTTTTGACGGCTCTTTTCCGAAGAATGCTTTCACTTTTTCCTGAATTGCAGGAATACGTGTTGATCCACCAACCAAAAGCACTTCATCAATATCTGAAGTTTTCAGTCCTGCATCTTTTAAAGCCAATTCACAAGGTTTGATGGTTGCTTCAATTAATTTATCGGCAAGCTGTTCAAATTTTGAACGACTTAAACTGCGAACCAAGTGCTTGGGCACTCCGTCAACCGGCATAATATATGGTAGGTTGATTTCTGTATTCGATGAAGAAGACAATTCAACTTTTGCTTTTTCGGCAGCTTCTTTCAAACGCTGTAAAGCCATTGGGTCTTTACTTAAATCAGAACCTTGCTCATCTTTAAATTCTTTTACTAACCAGTCAATAATTACGTGGTCAAAGTCATCACCACCGAGGTGAGTATCACCATTTGTTGATTTTACTTCAAAAACGCCGTCTCCAAGATCAAGAATTGAGATGTCAAAGGTTCCGCCACCGAGGTCAAATACGGCAACGGTCATGTCTTTATCTTTTTTGTCAAGACCATATGCCAATGATGCAGCAGTTGGTTCATTAATGATACGTTTCACAATAAGTCCGGCAATTTCACCGGCCTCTTTGGTTGCTTGGCGCTGCGAATCATCAAAATATGCAGGCACAGTAATAACAGCCTCTGTTACTTCTTGACCGAGATAATCCTCTGCAGTTTTTTTCATTTTTTGCAAAGTCATTGCAGAAATTTCTTGCGGAGTATATTTGCGATCACCAATTACAATACGTGGAGTATCATTGCCGCCATCAATAATTTTATACGACATGCGTCCGATTTCTTTTCCGAGCTTGCTAAACTTTTCTCCCATTAATCGCTTAATTGAAGCGACAGTTTTTTCGGAGTTTGTGATTGCCTGACGTTTTGCAGGATCACCAATTTTGCGTTCACCATTCTCAACAAATGCCACCATAGATGGTGTGGTTCGTTTACCTTCACTGTTAGGGATAACAACTGGTTCGTTACCTTCCATTACAGCAACACATGAGTTTGTGGTTCCTAAATCTATTCCAATAATTTTACCCATAATTCACTATTATTTTCAATGTTTATTTTTTTTCGCCAACAATGAATCAAGTATTGTGCCAGCAGAAAAAAACCGCATTTTTCAATGAATTGTGGAAAATATGTCAGGGAAATTCAACTATTAAGGAAAATATCTGTCACAAAGACTGACAAATCGTCATTGACTTACGTAATACCAATTATCTTTTGTGGCAAAATTCAAGTCTTTTGTGAACACACCTCTGGCCAAACTGTCTAATGTTGCAGCAGTTACCCGATTTATAATGTGAGTCTCGTATCGTGCAGCAAATAATCCAGCAGCATAACTATTATCACTTTCAATGTTTGTCCAAAATGGTTTTTCCTGGACAATTCCTGATGATGGTGCAGAAACTTCTGAATATACTTTGTAGTTTTGATCGGCACTGTATAGAATAAATTCAACTGACTCGGGGTATCTAACCAAACGCTGCACACCCTCTTTAACAGGAATATTATCGCCAACCAATTGGTAAAATTGTTGCACAGTAAATTCTTTTTTAATGTCCTGATTTGGTGTTGTATAAAAATCTTCAGTCATAGTAATCTGAATCGGATCCAAATCCCACACTGTATCATTGGTTTCCAAATCAACTTCAATATAATAAAAGCGAAAAATCATTTGATACATGCTGGCATTGTCGCCGGTTCTGTATTCTGCATTTACTTTCCCATTTTCGTAATGTGTCATGGAAATTTGTCGATTCACAGTCGGCTCAATTATCTGAACATTATCTACTAAGCCTATTGGCTCAACGCTCTTACAATACAGGTTTTTAGATGCAATATCAACATGGAGCTCAAAATCATATGTTAATCCGGAGCTTGATGTCGGAGTGATTTCACCCTCCCACACGTAAACGGTATTGCGTTCATTAGTAAAGTATCCGTCAGGTTTTGGAATGGTATCAACCGCAACAAAATCCATACGGCGAACAAATTCTCCATTTGCTGTAACATCTATCCAAACCTCAACATCATCATAAAACAAAGAATCGGCAACTTGTGCCATGCTTGCAGCAGAAGCTTCGCCAAGAAAGGCTTTATTTACTTTCACATAATGAAACGTATCATTTTGATTTAACAGACAGTAAACCACCGGTATCTCTTCATAATCGGCAAGCACGTCAATAGAATCATCACATGAAATCATGGAAATCATTAAAGTAATTATGCCTAGCAATGCAATTTTTTTCATCAGGTATGTATATTTAAAAAAAATATGTCAATTTTGTACAATCGTTAAGCGCAAATTTACGCTTTATTAATGTAACGCACAAAACGTAATTTTATGTCAACATATAAAAATGTTCGTCGTGTAACCACGAAAGTTCTTCAGGCAATGAAGGAGAATAATGAGAAAATTGTAATGCTTACTGCATACGATTATAGCATGGCACGCTTAATTGATGCTGCCAATATGGATGTCGTACTGGTTGGTGATTCGGCTTCAAATGTAATGGCCGGCTACGAATCTACTTTGCCGATAACACTGGACCATATGATATATCATGCGAGCAGTGTAGTTAGAGCAGTAAATCGCGCGTTGGTTGTAGTTGATTTGCCTTTTGGGACTTATCAGGGAAACTCGCGATTAGCATTGGAGTCGGCAATACGGATTATGAAAGAAACCGGTGCTGCGGCAATAAAGTTAGAGGGCGGTGCTGAGGTTGAAGAATCAATTCGGCGAATATTGTCAGCAGGAATCCCGATTATGGGACATCTCGGATTAACGCCACAATCTATTCATAAATTCGGAACATACGTTGTCCGGGCAACCGAAGAGGAAGAGGCCGAAAAGTTAATTGAAGATGCGCATCTGCTTGAGGAACTTGGCTGTTTTGCCATTGTGCTCGAAAAAATTCCGGCAAAACTGGCAGCTCAGCTTGCTAAAGAAATTAAAATTCCGATTATTGGAATTGGTGCGGGCGCTGAAGTTGACGGACAAGTGCTGGTGCTTCATGACATGCTGGGGATTACCCAAGAATTTTCTCCTCGATTTTTAAGACGATATCACGATTTATCAACAGAAATAAAAAAAGCGGTAAGTGAATACATTAATGATGTCAAGCGCTTGGATTTCCCGAATGAAAATGAACAATATTAGATGATTTTAGAAAAAGATATCATTTTTGAGGATAATCACTTGCTTGTGGCCATAAAAAAAACCGGACAACTTGTACAGGGTGACAAAACTGGAGATGTCCCGATTACGGAATTACTGAAAGCCTTTCTTAAAACAAAATACAACAAACCGGGTAAGGTTTTTTTAGGACTTGTTCATCGTTTAGACAGACCTGTCAGCGGATTAATGGTGTTTGCAAAAACCGGAAAAGCCTTGTCCAGATTAAATCAACAGTTCAAAGAAAATCATCCGGAGAAAACCTACCTTGCAATTGTCAAAAATAAGCCGCCAAAATTAAATGACCGACTAACGCATCAGTTAGAAAAAAACGAAAAACAAAATAAATCTTACGTTCGAAAGAAACCGACAAGTAAATCGAAACAAGCAATTTTAGATTATGAATTGATTGCTTCAATTGAGAATTACCACTTATTGAGTGTCAAGTTACTTACCGGCAGACATCATCAAATTAGGGCGCAACTTTCACATATTGGTTGTCCAATTAAAGGGGACTTGAAATATGGTTTTGATCGGTCAAATAAAGATGGCAGTATTTCTTTGCATGCCTGGAAACTTAAAATTGAACATCCGGTTAAAAAAGAAAACATGGAATTTTCATGCACTTTACCCGAAACCGATATATGGCCCTTGTTCAGAGATCAGGTGTCAGGTTTCAGGGTTTAGGAAAATGTGCTAAAATGCAGGTTGTCTGCTGAAGGGAAAATAACAAAACTTGTCCGGCGAAGACGGATAAGCTCCAAATAACAAAACCCAAATAACAAGGAAGCACCAATTCCCAAAATTCAAATTCTAAACAAAACGCACTGCTTGTCTTTTAGTGCTTGGAATTTCCCCCTTTGGAGCTTAATCTCTAAAGATTTCTCACCCCTTCTTTCATCGGGGTTCGAAATGACATTTTTTTTAAATTTTTTGGGAGAAAATGGGCGATGACCAAATGTCCAATTAACCAAAATGTCATCGCCCTTTTTCCCATCCCGCAAGGCAATACGGTCATTTCGAAGGAGGTACGACTGAGAAATCTGAAAGGAAATAACAGTCAACCCTATTCAGGCATTGACAAGCAAATAACAAAAGACAAATCACAAAACTTGTCCGGCGAAGACGGATAAGCTCCAAATAACAAGGAAGCACCAATTCCCAAAATTCAAATTCTAAACAAAACGCACTGCTTGTCTTTTAGTGCTTCGAATTTGTTTGTTATTTATCGCTTGGAGCTTGGAATTTAATTGTTTTTTGGTGCTTGTTTTTTGGAATTTCCACTTTTTGATGCTTGATCTCTAAAGATTTCTCACCCCTTCTTTCATCAGGGTTCGAAATGACATTTTTTTTAAATTTTTTGGGAGAAAAAGGGCGATGACCAAATGTCAAATTAACCAAAATGTCATCGCCCTTTTTCCCATCCCGCAAGGCAATACGGTCATTTCGAAGGAGGTACGACTGAGCGATGTACAGAGCCGGTCGAAGTGAAATCTGAAAGGAAATTCCCATCGAATGACAATCGTTTTCCCTTTTCTATTGAATGACAATTGTTTTCTATTGCTTTCTTATTCTCTGAAATTTCTTGACTCAAGGCTTCGGCTTACCAACGCATATGCCATCGCTTAGCGAAACTTTGAGAAGAAATTTTCGCGCATCGCCTCATCGCCCTTTTTCCCATCCCGCAAGGCAATACGGTCATTTCGAAAAAGGTACGACTGAGCGATGTACAGAGCCGGTCGAAGTGAAATCTGAAAGGAAATCCCAATTCCCAAAATTCAAATTCTAAACAAAACGCACTGCTTGTCTTTTAGTGCTTCGAATTTGTTTGTTATTTATTGCTTGGTGCTTGGAATTTAATTGTTTTTTGGTGCTTGTCATTTGGAATTTCCCCTTTTGGTGCTTGTTATTTGGAATTTCCCCTTTTGGTGCTATCCAACAACTTTTGCTTCTCCGTCGGCTCTGCACATGGCTCAATCAACAGGCTAATCCAAAATGTAAATTGATTGACTTTCCGTATCGACAATTAATCGTTTGTCTTTGAAAAAAGCATAACCAAGGATTCCACGAAATGCAGGATTTGCATCTTCAATACTTTGTGTATTTGGTGTAGCATAAGTGTTTTCTCCTATTTTCATCTCGTTGATATTCAACTGATTGAACACCACGTACAGTGGGGAAAGCGGATTGCAAAGAAAAAACACTTCTTTCCCGTTTAAACTTACCGGGATCAAGAGTTTATGCTCAAGATAAATTTTATAAGGAATTGCCTGTCTGTTTTCGGTATCAAACTCATCAGCGAATTCAATGCGTTGATTTTTAAAATCAAGTAGTACTTGCTTGGTTTCAAAGAAATCGAAGCCAACACATCCGATTACACTATCTGCGACGGAGTATTGACGGAAAACTAGAGGCATTTGAATGGAATCAAAGCGATATGTTCCTATTTCTCCTGAAAAGGTCAATTCCGGCTCGTTAAGTTCGGTGTTTTGAACCGGAAAACTGTCAATAAAATCTTCATAAATATAATGCTGATTTATACCGGATTGCAATTGCAAATACGTTTTTCGAGTGCAGACTTTTTCCGGCTCAACCGGTATAATAATTGCGGAATGATCAAAATAACTGTTTCCAAGACTATCCCCTTTCCATACAAAATTACTGGAGAAAACTTCTGTATCTTCACGACTACTGTCAGGTTGACAAGCGTTTAAAAACACAACTGAAATAACTAATATGGCAATTATTGTTCTCATGATTCATCATTTTGTTTTATTCGTCCGCGTTCTATGATACTGGCATTAAGCTCAAATCCAATAATCATGGCGAAACTCATTATATATATAAAAATCAGAACAACCATAATTGTTCCAATGGAACCGTACAGCTTGTTATATTGTCCAAAATTATTGACAAAAGAACTAAAGCCATAAGATGCAATAACAATTAAAAAGGTTGCCAAACTTGCGCCCGGGGTGAAAAAACGAAATCGTCCTCGACGTGCCGGTGCCATGTAATACACAAAGGAAACCGAAAAGAAAAACAATGCCAGAATGATCACAATTCGAAGGAAAACAAACACATACCAGAGCACTCTGAAATCATCAAAATACCGATTATACAATGTTTCTGTGATTGTTAACAAAGCAATTGCAATAGTAATTAGCAAAAACTGGATAAATACCAGCAGTATGGATATTAATCGCCTTGTCCACCATTTTCTGTACTCAATTGAATGATAGGATGAGTTAAAAGCACGAATCAAAGATATGACCCCATTTGATGCGATAAATACAGCAAAGAAAAATGTCAGTGAAAGTAAGGAGCCACGCTGTTTAGTAACGATGTCTTTTATTGTATCCTCAATACTTAGATAAGCATTATGAGGTAAAAAGTTTTGGATAAGGGCCAATAGTTTTACTTGAAAATTATCAATTGGAATATACGGTAATAAAGCAAACAAAAAGATAATTGCAGGAAATAAAGCCAAAAATGTTGAATAGGTTACACTTGCAGCGCGTTGGCCTACTTGTCCTTTTTGAATTCCACGAAAGAAGAATTTCAGGATTTCGTAAATGGGATATTTGTTAAAGCCGGGAAAAGAAACTTTCTTGGCTTTACGAACTAACCAGTTTTTTAGTTTGTCTATTTGTTTCATTTGCGCACCAATAAGCTAATATCCAAACTTTTTATATGATGGGTTAATGCCCCAACTGAAATGAAATCCACTCCACATTCTGCATAATTCCGGATTGTCTCTAAGGTAATTCCACCTGAACTTTCCAATTCAAATTGATTATTTACGAGGTTTACAGCCGTTTTGGTATCCTGAACAGAAAAATTATCCAGCATTATGCGCTGTACTTTTCCATATTCTATTACCTGCTCAAGTTCCGCAAGGTTTCTCACTTCAATTTCTATAGGGATATCTAATTTTTCAGATTTCAGGTAATCATTTGCCATTTTTATTGCATTTACAATTCCGCCGGCAAAGTCGATATGATTGTCTTTCAGCATTATCATATCATACAGTCCAAAACGATGATTGCTTCCACCACCAATCCGCACGGCTTCTTTTTCAATCGCACGAAATCCAGGTGTTGTCTTTCGTGTATCTAAGACACTTGCATGGGTTCCTTTAATTGCATCAACATATTCGCGGGTTTTTGTGGCGATACCACTCATCCGCTGCATGAAATTCAAAACCGTACGCTCAGCGGTAAGCATATGTTGCTTGTTTCCTATGATTTTTGCAATTTCAGTTCCAGGTTTTACACTTGCGCCATCCTCAACAAGCGGAATATACTTCAGTTCATTATCAAACTCATGAAAGACATGTTTTGCCAAATCAACACCAGCAATTACGCCGGTTTCCTTGGCATATATCACAGCTTCGCCTTCACCATCATCCTGAAAACAAGCAAGCGACGAATGATCGCCGCTGCCAATATCTTCTCGTATTGCAAGCGCAATAAGTGCCTGCAAATCTTTTGTATTTATCATTATTCTTCCTGAATTCTTAATTGATGAATCAATGGTTTTCCGTCTTTCATTTTAACCAGAAAGTGTACTCTGTACGTCCCGCTGCTAGTTACAAGCTTCCCTATGGCGTATTTGGCTTTTTCAGTACCACCCTGATGAAGAACGGTAAATTTTGTCGGGCGATTTTTATTAAAAAAATCTTTTAATATCAAATTTGCCTGTTGGCGTGAATATATATCTTCCTGATCAAGAATAATTAGTTCAATTGACTCGCTAAAATGGACTGAGAGATTCTCAACATCACCGATTTCAATTGCTTTAAAAATTTTTACCGGGATATCAAATACCGGTGCAGCACTTGTTTGCAAGACAAATCCGACCATAAGAAAAACCAATAAACTTTTAATTCGTTTCATTTCTACAATGTTTAGTTAGCTTGTTATCATCAAAAATTAAACCAAAAAAAACTTTTTGGCATTTTTGTTTCAACAGGTATCACAAAGTTAAAAATAATATGTAAGTTGCATGAAAAATACAGAGTTTTAATCGGCTTAATTTACAATTTACTGAAAACGAACCGATATGAAAGTGAAATTATACTTAATAGGAAAAACAGATAAATCTGAAATACAGTCATTAATTGAGCTTTTTTCAAAACGCATTGAGCGATATATTCGCTTTGAAACGCTTATCATTCCAGACATAAAAAATACGGCATCACTATCAGAATCGCAACAGAAAACAAAAGAGGGACAGGCACTTTTAGCAAAAATCAGACCTAATGAGTTTTTGGTGCTATTGGATGAAAAAGGGAAAACAATGAGCTCAAAACAATTTTCAAAATTTATTGAAAAGCATATGGTACAATCCACACAATGCCTGAGCTTTATTATTGGTGGTCCGTATGGCTTCAGCAAAGAGGTTTATGCCAAAGCTTCCGGCAAAATGTCACTTTCAGAAATGACATTTTCACATCAAATTATTCGAGTGATTTTTGCTGAGCAATTATACAGGGCTTTTACCATCATTCGCAATGAACCTTATCATCATGAGTAAGGAGTTGTGATTTTTTATGGTGATTCACTTTGGATTTCGTATTTTTATAGCAAATGAAAGTTCACATGAAACAGATTAACATAATCATATTACTACTTTTGGCAACATTGCTTTTCGGATTTGCTGGGCATTTTACACAGAAATCCGGCAAAATCAAACAAAGCAACGTATTTAGTCAGGCTCAAATCGAATCAGCACTAGAAGCAAAATGTGCAGTTTTAACCGATTATATTAATGAAACGCTTGCTGCAGACACTCCGGATTCAATAATAAAACATTTGAACGCTCACAAAACTGAATTGCAGAAACAGGGCTTAGGTTTATTTGTTTTTCAGAATGGGAATCTTCGGTTTTGGACGGACAGAGATTGCCCCATATCATCTAAACAGCGCATTACAGAAACAATTGACATTCAAAAGTTGAGTAACGGATGGTATGTTTTTAAAAAGGTAAGCAATCAAAATATTGTTGTTGTCGGAAGTGTATTAATCAAAAAGGTTTATAATTATAAAAATCCATACCTGCCTGCGCATTTTGCAAAAGGGTTTAATATTCCGTCCGATTTTAATTTAAGCCTTGACACATCCGCCGGTACACCAATCAGCTTACACGGAAAACCACTATTCAGCATTAAAACCGTTGACGCCCAAATCAATCATGCGTCAAGACTAATGACAGCTAATTTGTTTTTTGCCGTATGCATTCTGCTATTGCTCATCACTTGTTTAGTGGCATATGATTTTTTTGCAAAACGGGTAAAATTCCCGAACCTCTTACTCTTTGCTTTAGCGGCTGATTTAGTTTTGATTCGCTGGTTAATTTACACCCTGAATTTTCCCGGAATTTGGCGAGAACTTGAGTTGTTTTCCCCTCGATTATTTGCGGAAAACAGTTTTGTTAATTCGCTCGGTGATTTATTACTCAACGCGATATTTTTAATCGGTTTTGCAATCATTTTTCACAAACACTTTCAATTGAAACTGAAAGCACTTCATAACAAATCAATACGTTTGCTTATTCATTTTGCTGCCTCAGGAATTAGCTTATTATTAATGTTTTACAGCTTAAATCGCTTTGAAAGCCTGATTAATAATGCATCAATTCCCTATAACTTCAATAATATTCTTGAATTGAACGGCTATTCGTTTGTTGGATTGGGAATTGCCCTCTTGTTCTTTGGATCTGCATTGCTGATTATTGACAAACTTTTTATCAGTTTAAAACACTTTAAAAATGGGATGTCGATAGCGGTTAGTACGACGGCTTTATTGATTATTATTTTTGCCGCTGATCGTATTTTCATAGAAATGCAAATCGGCCATCTCGTTTATCTCAGTATTGCTGCAATCATCTATTTACTCATTTGGCTACGGATTATAAAACAAAGTAAACTCAACTATTTTTCAGGATTGATTTTTATTCTGCTTACAAGTTTGCTGATAACCACATTTTTTAATGCACGATTACAAGATAAAGCATTGAAACAGCAAAAGGTTTTGGCGATGAATTTATCGAATGAGCGCGATGCGGGAGCAGAGTATTTCATAATGGAAATGAATGCCGATTTATGCAATGATGAAAGACTCTTCAATTTATTGTCGCAAGCTAATTATTTAGACGCAGAAACCTATTTTAAAAATGAATATATGACAGGCTATCTGGAAACTTATAACTTCCAATTGTCGCTCTGTAATGCCTCTGATAGCCTGATAATTGCCCCTGATAACATATCGGTTGATTGTCATAACTTTTTCAATGGTATCATCAATGAAAACGGAATCATTTTACCCGGATCTGATTTTTATTTTCTGGACAACAATAACGGACTAATCAGCTATCTCGGAAAAATTAGATTGAGTGTTTCTGACAGTTTAAAATCAAAGATTTTCGTCGAAATAAACAGTCAAATTCAAAATGAAGGACCCGGATATCCAGAGTTATTATTGGACAAATCCCTGATGCCGAAAGAGTACTCAAAACATTTGGCGTATGCAAAATACAGCAATGGTCAATTAATTACTTTTAAAGGAGATTACGAATATCCGGGAAGTTTTCAATTTAATACAACCGGAAACGAGTATTACAAAATTGAAAATGAAACTTGGCATCATTTGATTTATCAACCAAATCCTGAAACTCAAATTGTTGTCAGTCAGAGAAAGCTTGTTTTCAATGATTATCTGATTTTCTTCACCTATATCTTTTTCATCCTGTTCATGATGCTTAATATCACTTTGTTAATTGTATTTGCGCTTCATTACAAAACGCAGATACACATTAATAAGAGTTTTAAAAATCGCATTCAACGATATTTTGTGGTATTGATTTCGGTGTCTATTGTAATCATCGGGACGATTAGCATTATCTTTTATGTGCAGCGTTATCGCGAAAAGCAAAAAGATAATATTCAGGACAAAATGCAATCCGTGCAAATCGAGTTGAACCATAAACTGGGAGATGAAAGTAGCTTGACACAAGAAATGACAGATTACATGAATTTTCTGTTAATAAAATTTTCCAATGTGTTTTACACAGACATCAATCTTTTTAGCCTTGACGGAACATTGCTTGCATCATCCCGGCAGGAAGTTTATGATCAAGGACTGGTTGGACGACGTATGGACCCCGATGCTTTTTTTCGGCTTTCTAAAGGAAATAACGGATATTTTGTGCAAAATGAATCCATTGGTGAAATGAATTATTTGTCAGCCTATGTGCCCTTCAAAAACAATAACAACGAAAGGATGGCATACATTAACCTGCCGTATTTTGCTAAGCAAAATCAATTCAGTAAAGAAATATCCGGATTAACCGTCGCACTCATTAATGTATATTTGATATTATTTCTGATTACCGTATTAATTGCAATTTTCATTTCCAACCAATTAACACGCCCCTTAAAAATGATACAAAGTAGTATCAGAGAAATGGATATCACGCAACGCAGTCGGAAAATTGAATACGATGCCGATGATGAGTTAGGAAGTTTAATTGCAGAGTACAACCGGAAAGTTGATGAATTGCAGGAAAGTGCACAACGTTTGGCGCAATCAGAGCGAGAATCAGCCTGGCGCGAAATGGCAAAACAAATTGCGCATGAAATTAAAAATCCGTTGACTCCCATGAAACTCAGCATGCAACACCTAGAGCGTGCCTATAAAGAGAAGGATCCAGATTTGGATTTTATGTTTGATAAAGTATCCAGAACACTGGTTGAACAAATTGACAGCCTATCACAAATTGCAACTGAGTTTAGTGATTTTGCAAAAATCAGAGTGAGTAACCAACAAGATGTGGACCTGATTGAACGAATAAAATCGGCAACGGAATTATACAACGGATTAAGCGCTGCGGCTATTATTTTTGATTGCGAGGGGCAGGAAAAGGCGATTGTTAAAGCCGATAAAGAACAAAGCCTGCGGATTTTTAATAATCTGATTAAAAATGCCGTACAATCAATTCCGAAAGAAAGGAATGGCGAAGTTCGGATAAAACTTGAGGAAAGACCAACGCATTATCTCATTACCATTGCAGATAACGGCAAAGGAATTCCAAAAGAAATTGAGGCGCGGATTTTCTCCCCGAATTTCACGACAAAATCTTCCGGAATGGGCTTAGGCTTAAGCATTGTGAAAGGCATTGTCGAAAATCTGAAAGGGAAAATTTATTACACAACGGAAGCCGATAAGGGAACGATTTTCTATCTTGAATTTCCTAAGAAAAATTAGGGAATTTGATTAATTCTCCGATAATAATGCAATGAGTTTCCTTGCTCACCGTAAGCAACACGGTCACCAGCTAGATGCACACGAGCTTCAAGACATGATTTGCACTCAGCAGCATCTTCGTCCAAGCAGGGTTTGTCTTCGTAAAGCAAATAACCCTCGCGATATTTTACCGGTGTAATATTCGGCATCAACACATTGGCTCCCACTTTCAAGGCCTTTTCTCTTCCGAGTTTATCAAGGGTTTGCATTGCAGTCGATGCTGCAATATTGATATCAGGCATCATGATTCTTAAAATCGCAATCATCTTCAGGCTCATATCAAAACGTGTTGATTTTGGCCAGAGTTCATTTCTATATTGAAACAAAGGCGTGTCCTCATGTTCAATATAGGGGCCCATACCAACCATATCAACATCAAAATCATGAAAAAACATCAAGTCCTCAGCCAAATCCTCAACCCGCTGAAAAGGCAAACCAATCATCACTCCGGTACCGGTTTGATAATTAAGCGCTTTCAATTCTGCAAGTGCTTGCAAGCGTTTTGAATAGTCGTGCTGTTTATCTTCAGGATGAAGTTTATAATACAAATCCCGAACAGAGGTTTCTATGCGGATAAGATAGCGATTTGCACCTACTGATTTCCACTCCTCATAGGTTTCATTTGATTGCTCTCCAAAGGAAAGTGTAATCCCCATTTCATGATTTGTCAATTTTCCGATTTTTTTCAACAAATCTGTAATCTGAGAAACAAATTGCTTATCAGATCGCTCTCCTCCTTGAATAACAAGTGAAGCATATTTTGCATGATACGCGTACTCTACTGCATTTAGTACCTCAGCTTCAGGAACAAAATATCGTTCTACTTTTTTATTATCCCTACGTATTCCGCAGTAAAAACAATTTTTTGCACAAATATTCGAGAACTCCAATAAACCCCGATAATATGCATTATTTCCGAGGACTTTGATTTTCACAGCATTGGCTGCAGCTAGCAAGGTTTTTCTATCATCACCTTCCGTGTTTAAAAGAAAAACGATATCATCTTTTGTAAACCTTTCCTTGGCAAGAATTTCATTAATTTTTGTCATAGCCATTAAATACGTTTAACGAATAACCTTATTTTTTTAAAATAGTTCTGTAAAAACATTTTTTTATTGCTTCTATAATCTTTTTAAATTTGATGCTTGTCTTCAGGAAAAAGAAGAAACATCAATTTAATCTATACATCAAGGTTTGAATCAAACAAATCATTTAATTTATTCCGTAATAAATCCTTGTTTATCAATTTAGTTTCATATTGACTAATAATGGTGGGTGAGGTACTTCTATTAAGTGAAATTTCAACAATGTTTTCTTCCTTTGTTTTGCATAAAATAATTCCGACACTTGGGTTTTCATGTGGTTTCTTAACGTTTTTATCTAATGCTCCTAAATAAAAATCCATTTTGCCCATATATTCAGGCTTAAATTCTCCAACTTTCAGTTCCAATGCGACCAAACAATTTAATTCTCTATGGTAAAACAATAAGTCAATTGCGTAATCTTTGTTTCCAACTTGCAATCTGTATTCTTCGTCAATAAATAGGAAGTCCTTACCAAACTCTAGAATGAAATCTTTTAAGTTTGTAAGAATTGCTTTCTTAAAGCTAAACTCTGAATAAGTATCTTTTAATCCCAAAAACTCAAACGAGTAATAGTCTCTAAGATGTTCATTTATATTTGGATATATTTCTCTCGCTACTGGTGAGACATTTTCTTTTGACAACAATGAGCGTTCATAAAGTCCACTTTCCAATTGTCGTGAAAGTTCTTTTTTTGAGTACTTTTCTCGTACCGCAAGTTTTAAATAGAATTCTTTTTCCTCTTCCGTTTTAGTTTGTGAAATAATAAGCATATTATTAGTCCAACCAATTTCTCTCACCAGTAGTGAGAGTTTTTCATTTTTATGATACGTTTCATAAAATTGCTTCATTCTCCATAAATTTTGAGAAGAAAATCCTTTTGAATTTGGTTCTGTATCTCTCAAAAAGTCAGATAAATTTTGAACTGTTCCGCTTCCCCAACCGTCTTTTTTGTTTTTATTTGAAATATATTCACCAATATTCCAATATAAGCCTATCAATTCTTTATTAACAGCCTTTTCAACTTTAATCCTTGCTTCTTTTATCATCGCAAGAATTTCCTGGAAAGCTTTTTTATCGTGTAATTCTAATTCATTCATACTGCAAAGTTAATCAATATTCTATTCCGTTTTATCGATAAGTTTGAGACTAGTCAAAATTGAACACAACGAGTATCATTGTATAGCTGGCTTTGCACGGCAGCTTCCAGCCGCAAACGCACAAAATTGAGGAGGGCTAAAATTAGCACTGAAACTACAGTTAAATATATAGTTCTGTAAAACCATTTTTTTATTGCTTCTATAATCTTTTTAAATTTGATGCTTGTCCGAAAAATTATTGAGACAACTCACAACCAATCCGAATCTTCCAATTCAAAAATTGCATCCACTGTGCTATTAAAAACCGATGCAATTTTCAATGCCAAAGTAATTGACAAATTATAATTCCCTTTTTCAATGGCATTAATGGTTTGTCGGCTGACATTTACACGTTCTGCCAGTTGGGCTTGTGTCATATCAAGCTTTGCACGTTCAACTTTAATACTATGCTTCATCGGGTAAACTCCTTTTCATTTTAAATAGAATAAAATAAAAGCGAACAATAAAAATAAATAGTAAGGTAAACATATTCAATATCAGGATATAGAAAAACGCCATGTTATACAGAAAAATAAGTGATAGAATTAATACGGCGTAATTGATATATGTTGCCCAAAGTAGAGACTCTAAACGAATTTTTGCAATGTATTCATCTTCATGTTTTCCTCGCGAAAACGCAATAAAAAGACAAGCCAAAATGAGCAAAATTCCGGCAAGCTCGTTGGCGATATTATTCTCTACTAAGCCAAAATATACACTGTCAGAAAAAATTGACACATCAGCAAAAGCAAATACATTAAGCATTAAAAACTCCGGCTCAAAATCAAAAAAGAAAGTCAGGATACTTAAACTGAGCGCAGGAATAAGCAAAATCAGTCCTAAAAGTTTAAACCGATGCGGAAACAAAAAACGAGATTTCATAAAATTTTATATTTTGGTTCAAAGCAAAGGTAAATCAAATTTTACATTTTGTCAAGTTTATTTTACATTGTTTTTGTGATTCACACATAAACCCCTCAAAATGAGAATATTTGACGTTTTCTTGCGGACACTAAATAAAAAACAAGGCCACGCCTCCCACTGCCACAAAAGCGCCAATTACTTCGCGCAGTGTCACTTTTTCTTTAAAAATGATGGTTGCAGGCAGAATAATAATAACCGGCGTTAATGACATGAGCGTTTGTGCAATCCCGGCAGAGGTAAACTTAACGGCCACCAGTGAAAGGGTAACACCCAAAAACGGACCAAAAAATGCACCTCCGGAAGTAAACAGCATGCCTTTACGATTTGTCAATGCAACAAACACTTTTTTCCATCGCTTCATAAAAGAAAAAACAATCATAAATCCAACCGCACCTGCCATCACCCGAATATGAGTAGATGCCACCACATCATAATCTGCCATGCCTTTTTTGCTCAACACCAAACCAATGGCTTGCCCGGCTGCTCCTCCAAAAGCCAATAATAAACCCATAGGATTCGTGAACCAATCTTTAAATCGGGCTTTTTTCCCATTCACAGTTCTAACAGGTCTGTTTAAAACAACCATCATAATTCCGCTTAATGTAATGGCCATTCCCAAGACAGCACGCATATCCATAGTTTCTCCGAGAATAATCCATCCTGCAAAGGCTGCAATGGGCGGCGATAAAGCCATAACCAGCATTGAAATTCTTGCTCCGACAAGCACAAAAGCCTGAAACAGCAACAAATCTCCTATGGTAAATCCAATAATCCCGGATAAAGCCAACCAGAGCCAGTTATGCAAGCTGGCATCCAAGGGCAAAAACAAGCCGCGAAATATCCAGTTTACCGTTCCTAGCAAAGCAAAAGCAATAAACAACCGGATTAAATTCACAGAAAGTGAACCGATCTTTTTCCCGGCAGCTTCAAAAAACATGGAAGTCGCTGTCCAGCAAAAGGCAGTTGCAACTCCGGCTATTTCACCATAATACTGCTCCATAAAATGATTTAATCGCCGCAAGATGGCAAAAAATGTTTGGTTTGGCAATTGGGAAAGTCAATCAAACGAATCCACAGGATGAACTTATCATAGCACTTTACCACCATTTTTAAAGCTTTCACTAACTTTAATGCTAGTATTTTGCTACAAAAAATTTAGAACAATCGCATTTTTATAGAAATAATTTTAATTTTGAAGGAAATAACAGGATTTATAATGTCAAAAAGTTGAAGAAATAGCACTCAAAACAAATAAAACATAAAATAGACTATGAAAAAAGCAGAAATAATTATTGGATCATTAGCAATCCTTTCATTAGGAATAAACTTATTAGCACCCTCAATCGGGAGAATAATGGCATTAATAACGCTCCTTACGCTTTCCTCTATCTATTTTTACCTCAGCTTTGCTCTATTCAATGGCATACGCTTGAGAAAAGTTTTAAAAAAGGGAAGTTACAAAGGAATAGGAGCGCTAAGAATTATTGGCGCCATAGGAGCAGGTTCGGCACTTTCAATTACACTTGTTGGCATGGCATTCAAAATTGAATTACTTCCTGGAGGCAACTTTGAAATTATGATTGGATTAATTTTGCTTTCCATAATAGGTATCATTGCAGTAATTAAACTAATTCAAACCAAATCAAGTTTTTACAAAAATATCATGCTACGGATAGTAATATTTGGCATACTTGGATTATTGTTATTTCTAACCCCTTCCAATCAATTAATTGACATAAAATTCAGAAACCACCCAAGCTATGCTGAAGCACTAAAGAAAGCCATTGCAGACCCCCAAAACACAGCACTATGGGACATCGTAAAAGAAGAAGAACAAAAAATGAAGAAACTAAATTAAAAACGGAATGAAAATTCTAATCTCAATAACTCTCCCAATTTTCCTTATCTCATGTTTGCATGAGTCGAATATACGACTTGCAGGACACTATCAATGCAGAGGTTTTTACAATTCTGGACATTCAATCACACTACATTGCGACTCTAGCTTTGAATACAAACCATACATAAACACAGCGATCGTAGGTACATGGAAAAAAAAAGGTCAGTACATTATTTTGACTAGTGAAAAGAATCAGAATCGCTTAAATTATGCTATTTCCGACACCAATAAAGTTGAAAAACTCAGTACAGATTTTAAATACACACGCATTTTTACAAATGAAAAATGGGTAATCAGAAAGAAAAAAATAATTGACCCGAATCATATCAAGAGCGAATACACATCACGAAACAGATTCAAACAAACAAAACAACTTAAGTGTAATTAATTCAAGGAGAAACAAAACTTTTCGACACATAACACATCATGAACCTCCGAAATATCATAAGCAGCGAAATTGCAACATTCAGAACTTTTCTTGACTCACTGTGGAGAATAATAGTTAAGATAATTATATTGATGAGTCTATTTTTAATCTTTATAAGTGCTGAAACAATAATCTCAATAAAACTAGGCTATGATTTAAACAAAAATCAGGAAGGACTAATGACACTAGCCTTGGGCTTAATGTCTATTCTCATTCAATCATTTATCGTGTCAAGAATTAGATTTCTCAACAAATACCCATCAAAAAATATGTTTGAAAAAATTTATCAGAAGAAAAAAATATAGAGTAAAGATATGAAGACAAGTGAAATCCTTGGCATGGAGTGAAACACAGACTAGCTTTTGGCGCATATCTTTGATGCGAAGCAAACCAAAGATTGTGACAAAAGTGTAAATGAAAAATTGCACATCCCACAAATCTAAATTAATTCATAGCCTATCATTTTTGCTAAAAACATATGACCCCGAAGGCGGTCAAACAAAATTAACCATGGGTGAATGAGCCCAAAGGCGATTGTAACCCATGGCTAAAAATGAATCACAGATTAGCTTTTGGCGCATATCTTTGATGCGAAGCAAAGCAAAGATTGTGACAAAAGTGTAAAAAAACAAATGTGCTTTGCCAATAATTTCTCGACAATAATCTACATTTTTCTGTGATAATTATTTATCTTTCGAGTAAATTAAGCGCTAGAACCTTAAACAACATGTCTAAACACGGAACAATACGAAGATACACACTTGAAATCGAGAAAATCAAGCGAGGTCAATTCCCATCATTCCAACAAATAAAAGACTACTTATTTGACCATGGATTTGAAATTGGCAATCGTACAATTCAACGTGATATTGAGCAAATACGCGATGAATTTGGCATTGAAATAAAATACAACAGAAACAAAAACGGTTATTTCATTGATTATGAAGAAAGTTTGAATGTTGAGTCCTTTTTTCGATTTCTGGAAATTGTCAATACAGCAGAACTATTGACAGAAAGTTTATCAGAAAGCAAAGATTCACTTAAACATATTGCTTTTGACACAGCCGGCGAACTCAAAGGAATAGAGCTTTTGAAACCACTATTAACAGCGATAAAAGATAGTCGGAAAGTATCATTTACGCATTTCAGTTTTCAAACGGAAAAAACCAGAAAATATACTTTAAAACCATATTTGCTCAAAGCATATCAAAATCGTTGGTATGTCATTGGATTAATTAGTGGGCTCAACGAATTCAGGACATTTGGCATTGACCGCATTGAAAACCTGGAAATAAAAACAGAAACATTCAAGCCAAATGAAAATTTGAATCCGGCAGAAATGTTCGAGCAAACCATAGGCCTGGTTTACTCACATAGCAAACCGCAAACCATTATTTTATCCTTTACAGCATACCAGGGAAAATACATTAAGACCCTCCCACTCCATTCATCACAACAAGTACTAATTGATGATAAAAATGAATGTCGGGTTTCGATTCATGTAGTGCCTAACTATGAACTCACCCAACAAATTCTCAAACACGGTGAAACCGTTAAAGTGCTTGAACCCCAATGGCTGGCTGATGAGATTAAAGGGATTTTAAAACGAAGTTTGGAGAAGTACTGATTCAAAAATATTAATTATCCTGAAGTAATGTGTCAAAATTTTCAATGGAATATTTAGTTAATTCCTTAATTCCTGCCTTATACCAAATACAATTTTTTCTCTTCGGCAATTAACAATTACGAACTACTTTTTGAGCCTTTTCTAAGAGACTAAGTGCCAGTTTATGTCTAATTATAAATTAACTTTTTAGTCAAAATCTCACTCAGCTATTTTTTAAATTTCGGCAGCTATCTCCACTGACAACTCTTTAAGTAATGAACTCCAGTTACCCTGCCTAGAAAAACCAATAACTTTATAGTCATGTCCTTTTATTGTTTTTGATCGAGATACTAATTTCCCCTTTGACCTACTTGTGTATGTGAAATCATGAAAGGCCTGTTTTCCTTGACAAACTATAATTCGGGGTTTTACAAGATCTATAAGTTCATTAGTAAGTCCAATAAAAAACTTTCTTAATTCCCAATCATTAACTTTTTTATTCATCTTTTCTGGCGACTGCCAATTATGTCGAAGGCTTTTCTCTTTTGCTAAGTATCTATGAATTTTCTGTAAATCCTGAAAGTTTGTGGTTGCAATAGGATATAAGTTGGTTGCCATTATACGTTGACCAAAACCTTCGAACCAAAAAGGAATTTTACTATTACCATTCTCTATTTTGGATTGTTCGGGATATTTCAACTTTGCAATCATATCCAACAAATCAATCATTCTTGTAGTGAATGAATTATTTACGGGTTTGTCCGTCTCATACCATTCATATCCTTCCCAATTTCCTTTCTTCCTGCGTCGTGCATTTCCTTTTTCATACCAATTGAGCTCATTGAAACACATTTCATTTTTACCAAGCATTCTAATGGGAGTGTCATTTTTAGTTTTGCTACGGTTGTTTAGTTCAATATAAGCCCCTTGCCCTGGATTTAATCCTAAAAATAATATTTCGGGTTTATCAATAACTGGACTTTGCATAGTGACAATGCCTTTGTAAAGTCCTTTCAGTTTTGAGGAATCTTTGTTTTTTTCGAGAAATTCAACAAAGGGATGAATTTTCGTTTCAATTTTTCGATAATCTTCTATTAGTTTATTCATTTTCGAAAGTTTTAATTATTAAAAGCATTAGATTCATAAAGATACATACAATATACCTCACAAGCAAATAAGCCACAAATCACCATCACTCCTTCACTACCAGCCCCTTTTCCATTAATTTCAAAACAAGCGGGTCATTACAAATAGCTTGTTGTTGCTGATAACTTGCCTCATTCATGCGTTTAATCAAATCATCAATATAGTTTTCTGTAATAATAGTGTGGCTGAATGTTAGCTCATTTTTGGGAAATACCATGAATGCTGAGGGCACATAATGAAATGGCAATGTCACAACAAATAAACCTAAAATAACTGCTATCCATACTAAACTGTTTCGAATCATTTTAATTTGCTGATTCGGAGTCTCTTTTTGTTTTTCCTGTGTTTCCATAATACTATTTTTTTTTCACAGGCAAAGATGCAAAGCAAGTCCACCAAAACGTGACGCACTAAAAAAATGAAACAACATCAACACCACGTCACCGTTTGGCGGAATGCATAAATACTTTTACCACAAAACAATAAACTCATTTATTATGGACACAAAATTCCTACCCGTTTTCCTGCAATATAAAGCGCCCACTCAGTGCAATGCAAACAAAGAATCCAAAAATCTTCATAAAACCTACCGCATATTGCATAATTTGTGCTATCTTTCGCAATAAAACCAGCTAACTCGTTTACAAATGCTTACACTTAATTACAAATGCTTAACACACGAATATATGAGACTGTATTTCAGGCTTTTAGTGAGTGAGGTGTGTATATAAACGAGTTAGGTTTCATGCTAGGAAAAGCCGACGCACATTTGGCACATTTACAAGCTCCAACACACAGGCTGATTCTTCTGCTTGTAAAAGAGCCAAATTTTTGCCAACACACAGAATGATTATGAATTTAAACTATATACCATGTCAAATAATAAACTAAAGTACTACCCAGTAAACAATGGTGATATGTCATTAATCACTTTGAAAGATAGTTCAACAATACTGATAGATTGCAATATTCGTGAAGGTGATAAAGATTCGAATGACAACAATATTTACAATGTAAAAGAAGACCTCCTTAAAAGTATCCAAAAACGGAACAATAATCCTTTCATAGACCTTTTTATTCTTTCCCACCCAGATGAAGACCATTGTCTAGGATTTAAGAAGAACTTTTATACAGGTTCCCCGACGGAATATTCAGAATCTAACCGTAAAAACGAGGAAATTATTGTTGATGAGATTTGGGTAACCTCATTGTTATTTACAACAGACCAATCAAATGATGCGAATGCAATTAGAAATGAGGTTAATAGAAGGAAAAAGTTAACTGGTGTAGCGAGTAACAAAAGAGGAAATAGATTAAGGTTAATAGGTTATGACGAAGATAAAAAACTTGAAAATGTAACTGCTTATGTTCCAGGTAATGAGATTAATGAAATCAACGATAAAACCTATAATAATTTCTCATTATTTATTCATGCTCCATTCAAGAAAGATTTAATAGCAAGTAGAGCAAATGCAGATAGGAACTCTTCTAGTATCGTTGTGCAGGCTAGATTTAAGGATAAAGACACTGACCAAGACCATGTTACTTTTGCTATTTTTGGAGGTGATGCTGACCACTATAAATGGGAAAAAATTATTGAAATATCTGAAAATAATAACAATGAAAAATATTTAAAATGGGATTTATTTCTTGCTCCACATCACTGTTCATGGACATACTTCAATGATGTTTCCTATGATAAAAAAGAAAATCAAACCCCCAAAGACTATTCTCTTAAACTACTTAACGATTACAAAGAAGCTGGTGGTAAAATAGTAAGTTCTAGTAAGAAAATAGTAAAAGAAAAACCAAACCCACCTCATAAACCTGCTAAAGACGAATATATTAAGGCGTTAGATTCAAAAGATGATTTTTATGAATTAGCAATAATCCCAAAAGAGAAATCGCCTGAACCTGTTGAATTTATAATAACGAATAATGGTGTTACAAAATCAACAGAAAAGGCAAAAGTCGCAATTACTTCTGGAGGAGCAGCAGGTGCTGCCAGTACGGTTGTTAAAAATGGCGACGATGTTATATAGTTCAGATTTTGAAAAGTATACAGAAAAGTTGCCGAATGCAATTCAGGAGTCAATTCGCGAAATAGAGGAGTTATTTGAAGCTAGTGAAATAGCTGTTTTAAAAATTAATGACTTTTCAGTAGCTATCCCTTTTGCAATTGAAGTCAATCTGCCATCAAAAGGGACTCATGAAAATATTGATATTAGGCAATTTGAACCAATATTAATTTCATTTAGCATTAATAATTACCCTACTACTTCTCCTAGGGTGAAGTCTGATAGAAAGGATTTTCCTTCTTCAAATTTATCACATCTCTATGCAGTTACAAATGGAGAACCTCCAACACTTTGTTTGGTACGTGAAAATCTTGATGAATGGTTTGCAAATCGGCGGATAAGCGATTTAATTTCTGTTGCAAAACAATGGTTTTCAAAAGCTGCAAATGGTCTTCTATCTGAAGATGCCGACGAATTTGAGCCAGTTAGACTTGAGGGGTATATTGGCTATTCAATATATAGTCACTTAAAATTATATCGTAATATATCCGAAAACAAGCGGCATTCAGAAAAATACCCTTATAGTTACCTTCTTAAAACAACCAATCTAAAAGGCTTAGATAATCCTTCATTTAGAATATTAGATGTTGAAGTAACATCAAAGAATCTTCAGGAACTTCTTTTATTAATAATGAAGTTAGATATTAAATTTATTAAGGAAAGAGGTGACAACGATGTTAACTTGCACTTATTTGGATTGCTTGTCTGGAATGATAATTTTGATTCAAATAATTTATATTCCACTTCGTTACCTAAAACATATAGTGAACTGGTAACCTTTGCTGCTCAATATTCTATTTCAATTAAAGAGCCTATTGGCGAATATATTAAAGATGGTCTGGTTACTAGCAATCTAACCTCATATATTCCAATTATTGTTGGTGTTAGAAGACCTAAGAAATTGATTGGATTTGAATCCAATATTGAGTTTTTTCATTTCGTTATTAAGGTCGATAAAGAATCAATAGAAGAAAACACTATTATACCAGAAGCAAAGGTGTTCTTTCAATCCCATCGAGAACCAATAAGTAGCAACTTAGCCCAGAAAATAAGCTTAAACAATAATCAAAAGAAGACAGTTTTTATTGGTGCAGGTGCTTTAGGTTCAAAGTTACTATTCCATTATGCTAGAGGAGGAAACTTTAATTTAAAAGCAATTGATAATAATACATTCAGTCCTCATAATATTGTCCGACATGATTTATTCATGGAGAGTTCTGGTGTAAATAAAGCTAAAGCTGTAATTGAAAAGATAAAATCTTTCCTTGATAATGGTAGTTCTCTAAAATATCACGACGGGAGTATCTTTAATTACGACAATAAACAATTAGATGGTTATAGTTGGTTGATTGATACAAGTGCATCCTTAAATGTTCAGAATTGGTTAGTCAACAGCAAACTAAACAATGTTCCCAATCGTGCTAGAGCAGAAATTGCCTATAAAGGAATCTTAGGTTTATTATATATTGAAGGTGAAAATCAAAATCCTCGTATTGATGATTTAGTCAATTATGTATATTTTTTAGCTACAAACATTGATGTTATTTCTGAATGGCTAGTTGAAGAAAATAAGAAAAAAGAAGGTAATGACTATGATATTGTAGATATTGGCATTGGGTGTAATTCACCTACAGTTATTATGGCAAATGATTCAATGTCCTTTCATTCATCTATCTTTTCAAAGATTTTGAATCATGAATCCAAGAGAGAAAAGATTAAGAAGAAAGGGTTTCTAAATATCTCTTTTATTTCAGAAGATGGACTTGAAATAAACTCAATTAGCTGTTTAGTTCCCCCTTTTGATATATTTAAATGTTCTAATAATTCTGGTTGGGAAATTCGTTTGGTTCCTACTGTATTGGCTAAAATGAAACTAGAAGCTAAAAAGTACAAACGCCATGAAACAGGTGGGATTTTTATTGGAATTTGTAACTACAAAACAAAAACAATACAAGTTTATGATACAATTACTGCTCCTCCTGACAGTAAGCATTCTCCCGTGTATTTTTATAGGGGCATTGAAAATCTACCAGAGCAAGTAGAATACATTAAGGAAATATCAGGTGGTATGATTGGTTATATAGGAGAATGGCATACTCACCCAATGGGACTGGATTCGTTAAGTGGAGTAGATGAAGCTGCAGTTGAAGAATTAAAACCTTTAAATGATAAATACCCAATACCTACTTTTATCTCGATACTATCTAAAGAAAAATATCTACCTTTTGTATTTTAATAAAGCCTAAATAAGATGAAAGAACTATTAGATAAATTATCATCCTACAATATCTTTAATTACCTTTTTCCAGGTGTTGTTTTTGTAGTACTTCTAAGCAAAATTAGTGAGTATGATTTAATCCAGAAGGATATTATAACTGGTGCATTTCTATATTATTTTATTGGTTTAATTATTAGTAGAGTTGGCTCTTTATTTATCGAACCTTTTCTTAAATGGATAAACTTTCTGAAGTTTTCAGAATATAGTAAATTCGTTTCAGCTTCAAAGGTTGACGAAAAAATTGATTTATTTTCGGAAGTAAATAACATGTACCGTACTTTATGTTCCCTTTTTCTGCTACTCGCTATTTCTAAAGTTTATGAAACGTACT
Organism: Bacteroidales bacterium; assembly: GCA_027858835.1. Lineage (GTDB taxonomy): Bacteria > Bacteroidota > Bacteroidia > Bacteroidales > ML635J-15 > JAQIBY01. Next base: position 51,586 of record JAQIBY010000012.1, read on the forward strand.
TGTCAGAGTTGACTTTTTTTAAGAATTACGGTTCTGTTTTTATAATTGTACTTTTATTAATCTTGTTTGTATTTTCATACAGGAAGCAGACGAGTTATATTACTAAAAGAGTTGAATCAAACCAGCCAACACCATAAAGCCATGCACATTAAGCAAACGCGCAAAGCTAGCACACGACCAAATTTGCTTAAAGAGCATGTCTTCCCAACGCACAGACAGACTGCGGAGAATAAAGCACGAAAACCTAACACTTTGTATAAGTAATGGCAGGGAAAGTGCTAAATATCAATATTTGTAGCCCGCTCAAACTGCGTAGCGGTTTGACAGGGAATTACCACGCAATCTGCCACTACTCATACAATTTAACGTTAGGCATTATACTTGCGATATCATTCTTTTATGACTCAATCTAATTAAATGAATTTCGTGTAATTTAGACTAAAACCGTTTGTTAAAATAAAATAACTCAAATTAAAAAAAAGTACTTTTATGATTTTAGATATTGACAAAACAGACCTTGTAAAATTAGGTCAATTAATCAAAAATAAAACTTTAGAGAAAAGTATATCAGCAGAGACGGTATCAATTAAACTAGGGACAACCGTTTCAGATGTTATTAGGGTATGGGCAGGGCTTAAAATATTACCTCAAGATATGTACGATGATTTATTTGAATATCTTGGAATAGTAGAAAGTGAAATTCCTTATAAATCAATTGATAGGGATATTGTCAGATCAAAAGGGAATAAAATATTTATAAGTTATAGTCATAAGGATAAAACATTTTTAGATAGGTTATTGATCCATTTAAAACCACTTGAAAAACAGGGATTAATTGACACTTGGGTTGACACACGTTTAATGGCTGGCGATAAATGGAAGAAAGAATTAGAAACGGCCCTTAAAAATGCAAAAGTGGGAGTATTATTAATAAGTGCTGATTTTCTTGCATCAGATTTTATAATTGATAATGAACTTCCTCCATTATTATATAATGCTGAAAAAGCAGGAACTTTAATTATTCCTGTTATTTTAAAACCTTGTAGATTCTTAAGAGATAAAAATCTTCATGAATTTCAAGCGATTAATTCACCTAGTGAGCCATTAAGTCAGATAAATGATAATGAAAAAGAAATAATTTACGATTCAATAGCACAAAGAATTGAAGAAACATTTGAGTACAATGGCTAACTCTAAATATAAGTAATGCCTGCGTTGTGCGAGTTCAAAGCGTTAGTTTTTCAAATAAAAGTTTGTCTGTACACTGATAAGTTTTAGCTTTAAACGTCGGCACTACTCATATTATTAACGTTTCCTGCAACAGAAAGCGCTCACTCCCTGCAATGCAAACAAAAACTCCAAAAATCTTCACAAAACCTCCCGAATTTGTATAATTTGTGCTATCTTAACCAAGATGCCAAGCTAACTTGTATTTAAATGCTTATCACACGGATATCGGTTTGGAGTACAGTGGGAGGAGTTGTATATGTAAATGAGTTATAGCCAATGGAGCCCGAATTTGAATTACCAGCACATAGTTTAAGTTGAAATATATAATACTGATAGATGACAAAACTTAAACAAAAGTCGTAAATTTTAAAATATTGAAAATGGATGAGAATACGGAAAAAATAATGCAGTATGTGAATACAGGAGAAGTGAGTTCTGCTGGTATTGAAACGCCACCCTATTTGGATGAATATGTAGAAGTAGCTATCAAAAAAACACCATACCATTTTGAAACTTACTTTGCCAAAATGGATAAACACTTTGCCGTATCAGTTGCACCATGGCAGGGAAATGGATTTGCAACCATCTTTTCCGACATCACCGATCGAAAAAAGGCTGAAGAACATATTCAGCATAAAAATAAAGATCTGGAAAAACTCACTGCAGAAAAATATAAATTTTTCTCCATTATCGCCCACGATTTAAAAACCCCTTTTAATTCCATATTGGGCCTTAGTGAAATGCTTGTCGAAAATATGAAAGAAAAGGATTATAATGAGATTGAGAAATATGCCGAAATAATAATGTTTTCATCACAAAAGGCCTTTAGTCTGTTGATGAATTTAATGGA
>JAQIBY010000065.1 GCA_027858835.1 Bacteroidales bacterium
GCAGTAAATGTTACGTTCGTTCCATCACAAATGTTATTCTGATCTTCTGCAATGGTAACACTAACCGGAAGTATTGGATTAATTACCATATTAACCGCATTAGATGTTGCAGGACTTCCAGTAACACAAGTTTCGGATGAAGTCATTTCTACAGTAACTGCATCTCCATCAGTCAATGTACTGCTTGAATATGTCGGACTGTTTGCACCAACACTTACCCCATTCACTTTCCATTGATAGGTTGGTATTCCCCCATTCGTTGGAATTGCAGTGAAAGTTACATTGGTTCCGTCACACACATCGTTTTGGTCAGCAGTAATGGAAACACTTGCAGGTAAATTCGGATTTATTATCATATTCACTGCATTGGATGTTGCAGGATTACCGGAAACACATACTTCTGATGAAGTCATTTCACAAGTAACAGCATCACCATTATTAAGCGCATTGCTTGAATATGTTGGACTGTTTGCTCCAACTGGCGTTCCGTCTAAGAACCATTCATAAGTTGGAGTTCCTCCATTTGTTGGAGTTGCTGTGAAAGTAATATTTGTACCATCACAAACATCGTTTTGGTCAGCAGTAATTGAAATACTTACCGGCAAAATCGGATTAACCGTCATATTCACTGCATTAGATGTTGCAGGATTACCGGAAACACATACTTCTGATGAAGTCATTTCACAAGTAACAGCATCACCATTATTAAGCGCATTGTTTGAATATGTTGGACTGTTTGCTCCAACTGGCGTTCCGTTTAAGAACCATTCATAAGTTGGTGTACCTCCATTTGTTGGAGTTGCAATAAATGTTACGTTCGTACCATCGCAAATGTTATTATCATCTGCAGCAATCGAAACACTAGCTGGCAATATTGGATTAATTACCATATTAACCGCATTAGATGTTGCAGGACTTCCTGTAACACATGTTACTGATGATGTCATTTCTACAGTAACTGCATCTCCATCAGTTAATGTACTGCTTGAATATGTCGGACTGCTTGCACCAACACTTACCCCATTCACTTTCCATTGATAGGTTGGTATTCCCCCATTCGTTGGAGTTGCTGTGAACGTAATATTTGTACCAGCACACACATCGTTTTGGTCAGCAGTAATTGAAACACTTGCAGCAACATTTGGATTTACTGTAATGTATCCCGTTACAGTTTTTGTATCGTTACCGGCTGAATTTGTTACGGTAAGACTTACATCATAAGTTCCAGCTGAACTATACACTACAGAAGGATTTTGATCTGTACTTGTTGCAGGAGTTCCCCCAGAAAATGACCAATCCCATGATGTTGGAGAATCTGTAGAGTTATCTGAAAACTGAACAGTACCGCCCTCACAAACCGTTGTTTGATCAGCTGTAAAATCGGCAACAGGAGGAATTGTAGATAGTTCACCAATGACATATATATCATCAATATAGCTGCCTCTATTAGCATTCAAGTTACCGCCAACTCCTGTATTTGATGTCATAATCCAACGTAAATAAACATTGGCTTGATTTTCGCAAACAGCGGGTAATTCAATATCATTCAGCACACCGGTTGTCCAATCTTCAGCGACAGTTACTGCTGCTCCCGTAAGATCTGTCCAAGCAGCATTATCCAAACTGTATTGAACTTTAAAATCTTGCGGAGAAAGGTTAGCACCGGATTGTTTAGAAGAAAGTTTCAAGTTAACATATCCTGTGGTTTCAAATTCAACAACCCAAGCTTTTGTCCCTGCACCAGCATCCCAACCAGACGCCTCAGCATAAAGCGGGAAAGTCGGAGCATTAACACCACCGACAACGGAAATTGACTTAGTGCCGTCATTAGCAGGAATACCACCATCAGAAAGGGCATTATCCGGGTTTCCTGGGAAATCCCACCAAACAATCGGTTGCAGTACGTTAATATAATTTGCTTTATAAGCCGGATTACTTCCTTGAGCATTCGAAGAAGTCAAGCCCACATCATAAGTTCCTGCTGTATTATATATAACAGATGGGTTTTGGTTAGTACTTGAGGTTGGTGTACCACCTGGGAAAGACCAATCCCAGCCAGTAGGACCACAAGTTGTCATATCAATGAAGTTCACCGTACCACCGGCCATGATCGTTTTATTATCAGCGCCGAATTCTGGTAAAGGAGCACCTTCAGTACATACAACCGGATAAATGGCCATATTAAATGTGCCACCCCAACCGGCTTCTACCATAGAATACCAATCATTATCACTCCATTGCTCCCAACCTGTATCAGCTCCTGAATCCGTTTCGCCTGTCCGTAAGCCGATTGCATCATCTAAAGTTGCAGGAGACGGGATTTCAAATCCAAGGAAAAAGTCTCCCGTAATAGCAATAGGTGGATCGAACGCAACATAGGTTGAATCCCCATTGGCTACATCATTTTCAATTGTGGTAATCGGTACGGTTGTGCTTGCAATGATTGTTCCAGGAGAAAAAGCATAAGTACCACCAACACTTGCGCCACCGTCGGCAGCCCATACATTAAAGGTCACATTGGTACCTGCATTGGTTACATCAGCTGCACCAAATGAAAAATAGGCACCTTCGAGATTATCAGCAGTCCCGTAATCATCAAAATATTCAACTTTTGCCAAATCACCGTAATTATTTGTTCCTGCAAGGTATTCACCTACAGCGACAGTGTATAGCATTTCTCCGCCTACAACATGCCCTAATTGGTCACAAGCACATGTATTGGGATCTACAACTGAAATGTAACCGTTTTTCGTAATGTCATCTGAACCATTTGCATTAGCAACTGTAAGACTCACCGCATATATTCCCGGTGTATTATATGTAATCACCGGGTTCGGGTCAGTTGATGAATTCGGTGTTCCTCCAGCAAAAGTCCAAGACCATGATGTGGGAGTTCCACCAAAACTTATATCCGTAAAGGCAACCGTATTACCGGCATTCACTAATTGAGGAGTCCCTTCAAAATCTGCTACAGGAGCAAGGTTTACATCGTGACAAACATTTGCAAAAACAAGATTTTGCAAACTCATTCCCCAAGCAGAATAGGTTTCCCAACCTGTTGGATATAAGCAGTAACCAGTATTCGCATCAGAATCTGCATCGTCATTTGTAACAAAGGCAATCGTATCACCTGAAGTTTGTGATTGCGGAATCGTAAATCCGATATAAAATCCTGATTCTGGATAAGCAATCGACTCACCAAGAACAAGGTCATAATAACCATCGGCATTATAAGCAGCTTCAATCACATCCAAACTCACATTTGTTTGCTTTAATAATGTCCCAGGGTCACCGGTATCATCGGCATACACCTTAAATGTAATGTCAGGATTCGTCCCGCTGGTAACCTGTGAGAAATAAAATCTGGCACCTGTTACCGTATTATACGGATATGGATTTTGGAAAAACTCCGCAACTTCAAGACACTCATATTCATTTGTTCCAGCAATATATCCTTCTGCAGATGTATAAATCGACGGGTTACAACACCATTGAGCTAATGTATCACAACTTGTAGCAGAGGGATCAATGACATTAATCATTTCAGTATATGTTTGTGAATTTGTACCATTACTATTCGTAGCACTAAGACTCACATCATATTTTCCTGTCGTATTATAGGTAATATTTGTCGGATTTTGATTGGTACTTGTTGCGGGATTTCCGCTGTCAAAAGTCCATGACCATCCAGTAATTGGTCCACTGGGTGAACTTGAAAGATCAAAAAAGTTGACAGCATCGCCCTCCAGAATATTGTATCTGTCGGCATAAAAATCGACAGTTGGAGGCGCAGTAGCGAAGGGATCGTAACCCAAAAGGGTGGTAGCACCACTGTTTGTCGGATCCAGCCAAGGCTCAAGCTGGTCAGCATCAGTTGCTCCATTCGAATTCCAGTGGTATTCTACACGACCATATACATCTGAGGCCGTCTGGGCAGTACAAAAGCTAGCTCCACCTGTCAGTGTACCAATGATTAATCCATTGTCCCTGAATAGAGGAGAACCGGAAGAACCACCTTCAGTGACACCCCATCCATTGAGGTTTTCTGCCCATGTAACACTCCACGTTGAGTTGGCTGCCATGACATCGCCACCAATATTGTTACTTCCTGATTGTGCGATGGAACCATAAGTTGAGATTTTCTTAATGTCTCCGGCAGGGTGGTGGATCCCAGCACCAGTAGCTGATGCAGTACCAGAATTATCCCAACCATTATAATAAGGATTGAAAGTACCATCAGGAGTTGCTTCTAATTGAAGCAGGAAGAAATCAGATCCACCATTGATGTTTCCTTCAGCTATTCTCGTAGCACCGATAATAACATCGGTTGCAGGTTCGGTTCCTGGATCTGTACAATCTGGAGATTCATAATTAAAATGAAATTCCCAACTCAGCAATTCTGTGTCGGTAGCATCTGCAGCGCCACAATGAAATGCAGTAAGGAAGTATGGTGTTTCATCATAGCTGGTGTTGTTTACAAGTGTACCAGTACATAGATACCATGCTCCACCTGCCAAAAATGTAATCTGGGCAACACCTCGTTTTTCATCCTGCCAGTCATCACCCACAGGAGAACAATTGATGTTTACTTCACAACCGTCTGAAGCTCCAACTGTTTTCTCATTATTTTGATCACCATAAGTTTCAGTTAGACGGGCAAGTTGCTTATCCATATTATAAAAATACCCGGCATCCTGAATATTGAAGCGGGATTCATCCACAACTTTTGCAGGCTCATAATATTCAATATAAACAGTTTCGCCCTGAATTTGCGTGGTAGTAAACCGTCCATGTTCACTGTTATTTTTATAAGTAAAGGCACCAAGTACCTGCTTTTTGCTCTCATTATACATGAACATTTTTGTTCCGGGTGCCAGATAGAAGTCGTCAAATATCAGATTCATGGCAAGAGCACCATCAGAACTGATTTTCAGAATCCATACTTTGGAACCATCCGGACGTGTAGTCCAGCTTCCGGCGGTATTCAGGCCGGCATTCACGGGTACATTGATACCAACGCGCGGAGGCAGTCCGTTTTTTCCGCGGTTTTTATCCTCCAATCTCAATGTTTGCACATCGGGTGGATAAATTGTTAACTCATCAACACTGTAGTTATCCACGGCATTGATTGATCTTCCTTCCTCAAAGCTGGGCGGTGTTCCTCCCTGGCTTTCTTGAGCATTGATATTACTAATGGAAACAAACAGCAAAATTACGAGTAAAGTTGCCTTTCCCATGAACAATGATTTTAAACAAATACGTTTCATTGTAAATAGTTTTAATTAATATTCGTAAAAAAATATGATGCTTTTTAAACTCAAAAATTTAAGTTTAAGCACATCCCCTTATAAAATAATGAAAGTGTCCACACACACTTTGTTAATACTTATCAAATGTAAGGCATTTTCTCATTCATCCAAACGAAAATAAAATATTTCATGCAAAATGACTATTACTATTATATCTCCAACGAGATTAACAATACCTTAACACTTGTTTTTCTGACAAAACCGAAGCATTCATTTAAATTGTCTCACTTAAGTTTATCAGAATGTTTAAAAATATGATTTCCTACAGTTTTTTTATTTGTTTTTTTTTTAATCTTTGTTACAAAATAAGTAAACGAATTTATCATTAAAAATATCAAACTCATGATTGACATTAAATCTGTATTAGACAGACTTGGCATCGAGGAAGTAAACTCAGGTGTCACAACCGGAACAAAATGGTTGGAAGGTAAAGGAACTGTCACCGCAGTTAACTCTCCCATTGACGGAAAAGAAATTGCAAAAGTAAAAAACGCCAGCATTGAGGAATACGAAGAAGTAATGGCTAGCGCACAGGCTGCATTTAAAGTATGGCGCAAAATGCCTGCTCCTCAGCGCGGAGAAATTGTTCGTCAAATTGGTTTAGCACTTCGTGAATCAAAAGAAGATTTGGGTGCTCTGGTAACTTATGAAATGGGCAAAATCTATCAAGAAGGACTTGGAGAAGTTCAGGAGATGATAGATATCTGCGATTTTGCGGTTGGACAAAGTCGCTTACTGAATGGCTGGACAATGCACTCAGAGCGTCCTGAGCATCGTATCATGGATCAATATCAGCCATTAGGAATTCTCGGTTTGATTACCGCATTTAATTTCCCGGTTGCTGTTTGGGCATGGAATTCAATGATTGCAGCGATTGCCGGAGATGTTGTGATTTGGAAACCATCATCTAAAACTCCATTAACAGCGATTGCAACTCAGAACATCATTGTTAAAGTTCTAAAAGAAAACAATTTACCTGAGGGGATTTTCAATCTTTGTATTGCAAAATCATCTGTACTTGGTGACAACTTTGCAGCAGACAAACGCATTCCACTGTTCTCAGTAACAGGAAGTACCCGCGTTGGGAAACGTGTTGGTGGCATTGTTGGTGAGCGTCTCGGAAAATCGATCCTGGAACTCGGAGGAAATAATGCAATTATCATTACGCCAAGTGCTGACTTGAATCTTACAATTCCTGCAATTGTTTTCGGATCAGTTGGTACCGCAGGACAACGTTGCACCTCAACTCGCCGTTTAATTATTCATGACAGCATTTATGAGGATGTGAAAAAACGGCTTGTAAGCGCATATAAACAAGTGGTTAATAAGATTGGAAATCCGCTTGACGCAGATACATTGGTTGGTCCATTAATTGATCAAGGCTCTGTTAGTGACTTTAAATATGCCGTTGAACAAGTGCAAAAAGAAGGCGGAAACATTATTTTTGGTGGTGAAGTTTTGGACGGCAAAGGCTATGAAAGCGGAAGTTATGTTGTTCCTTGTCTCGCAGAAGCAAAAAATGAATTCCACATTGTACAGGAAGAAACCTTCGCTCCGATTCTTTATATGCTCAAATATTCAGATTTTGATGAAGCTCTCGAAATCCATAATGGAGTACCACAAGGATTGTCTTCATCAATTTTCACTCAGAATGTACGTGAAGAGCAGCTCTTTATTTCAGAAGTTGGTTCAGATTGCGGAATTGCCAATGTAAATATCGGTACTAGTGGTGCTGAAATTGGTGGCGCTTTCGGTGGTGAAAAAGAAACCGGTGGTGGACGTGAGTCAGGTTCAGATTCATGGAAAGCATACATGCGTCGCCAGACAAATACGATTAACTATAGCACAGAGCTTCCACTGGCTCAAGGGCTAAAGTTTAACTTAGACTAGTTTTAAAACTATAATAAATAAAAAGCAGCTTTCGGGCTGCTTTTTTTGTTAGCAACTTTTGTTCCCTCAATTGATGGACAAGCGAAGTTTTAAAAAAAAAGTTTTTTCACCGGATGCGATCTGCTGAAAGGGGGCTTTTTTGAGAATTAAAAATAAGGACTTACCTAATACTGCAACATCTGATCCCATAATATGTCGGCTTTAAAATTCCCAGTACTTTGTTTTCAACGGAGAATTTATAAGCCGGCAATCCGTCAACTGCCCATATTTTTGCAATATACTGCCACAATCCTTCATCGTAAAACATGTGATGATTTATAGTTATCAGTAACAAAAGCAGAAATAGAAAGGCAGAAAACACCCATTGATTACTGAGGAATTTTTATCTGGCTTCATTTGATCTTTAGTAAATCTACAATAATCATAAGATATGCACAAATGCAAAAAGCCATCCCGTTTTCAGGAATGGCTTTATGTAAAAATTAAAGTATTTAATGTCTATCTCATGACAGAAATTTTCTTGGTAATCACATCTTCACCAATTTGGATTTTGATGAAATAGATTCCCGGAGTTTGATCTTTAAAGTTGATTTGATATTCATTCGAATATAAATCCTGAATGTCGAGTGAAATTTGTCTTCCTGTTAAATCATACACGCGAATTTCTACTTCCTGACCAAAATATTCATCACCCAATTCCACGGTCATCATATCGCTGGTTGGGTTCGGATAAGTATGCACATCTTTCTGAATATCAAACTCGCTAATATCAACAAGACAAGCAACCGGCTTAATAGCAAGTGAAGTTGCAATATTGAAATATTCAACGCTTGAATACCAAGTATTTGATTTCTGCACATACATTGTATTTTGTGATTCAACGGGTCCACGGTTTCCAGCAACACTAACAACAAAATAATCATCACTAACGCCATCTCCGTTTTCATCGGGATAATTTAGTTTATATCCGACATAGAATGGACCATCAACCAAAACCGGCGAATCAAATTCGACAACAGAGTTAAAGTTTTCCGGCATATCCCGGATATTCATACGTTTTTCTGCCAACAAGCTGTCCGGATATTCTGTTGAACCTTCCCAAACATAGAATGTCACGTAAGAATCATATTCTCCATAGACAGAATTATTCACTGGGACAATAAGCCCTTCAATTTGTGAGAAGGTGTAATCGTTAAATTTATCCGCATAATAACGGATTCTTTCACCATTATGTCCGGCAATGAATCCCCATGTTCCCGGGGTATTCATTTTAGCAGGTATTTCACCACCGCGCACATTTGTCAAGGTGTCGCAATATTGATAAACGGTACCTGAGAAAACATAAATGTATTCATCTTTTGTCAGCAAATCGACGCCACATGAATTACTCACACTCATGGTCACATCATAAATTCCGGGAACATTATATTCAATTCCACCGAGTGGACTACCCATGGTTGATGTCACAGGATTTCCACCATCAAAATACCAATTCCATGTTGACGGATAATTTGTTGATAAATCCTCGAAATAAGTACGTTGTCCGGCAGACAGCAAACGATTTGTTGCTCTGTAAGCAGCGATTGGGATGTCTCCATTTTCAAGACAAGGATCGTCCACACTAACAATAATATAATCTTCTTTCACCAGCGTATCATTTCCTTCAGAGTTTCTTGCAATTAAACGCACATCGTATTCACCTTCTTCAGCATAGAAAATATCAGTTGGGTTCTGATCGGTTGAAGTTTCAGGAAAACCACCTTCAAACCACCACTCCCACTGATAAGGAGCATTTCCAGAGATATCCATAAAATTCACTGACTCTCCTGGTTGAATAACAGTATAGTTAGCAATGAAATTCACTTCGGGAGGTTCGATTGCATCAGGTACAACGGTAATATAATCTTCTTTGGTACAAATGTATTGATTTCCGTTTTCGTGTTCAACACGAAGTTCAACATCATAAGTTCCGACATTTAAATAAGCAACCGGAGGAGGTGTTTCCTGTTCATTGGTTGCAGGAATTCCACCTTCAAACTCCCATGACCATGCAACATATGGTCCATTTACAGAGGTATCAGTAAAAGTAACAACTCCACCGACTGGTATTACAGTTGTGTTAGCCATAAAGGCACAAATTGGGTCAATCCCGGGATCTAATACTGTAATGCAATCTGTGAAGGTATATGAATCGGTATCAGTACCATTTTCAATTTCGAGTGTTACATCATACACACCCGGAGTGTTGAAACAAATATTGGTTGGATTTTGTTGATCACTTGTCCCTGGGGTTCCTCCATCAAATGTCCATGTCCATGATGTAGGATTTCCGGTCGATTGATCTTGAAAGTTAATGCATTCTCCTTGTGCCAACACATTTTCAGAAGGCTCAAACATCGCGGCTAATTCACTTGGGTTATCTTCAACCACAATGTATCCAACTTTTGTCTCGGTATCATTATCTGTTCCGTTGGATATTTCCAAGGTCACATCATAAACACCATTTGTTGCATAATTTATATCGATTGGGTTTTGGTCTGGACTAGTCCCCGGAGTTGCACCGTCAAAGGTCCAAGTCCATGAAGTTGGGTCACCGGTACTCAAATCGGTAAAGTCAATTGAGGTACCCGGCATTATGTTAGTTTGACTTGCTTGGAAATCTGCAGTTAAGACATCAGCGACAGCGTTAGGGTCACGCCCATCAACAGTCATTGGATCAGTTCCCGTTGGATCCAGCCAATTACTCAAACGAGTAGCATCGGAGCCACCACCTGTCCAGGAAACCCCAAGATGACCATAATAATCAGACAAAGTATTTCCGCAAGCGGCAGAGCCACCGTGTAATTGTCCAATAAGTCGTTTATTTGCATCCCATAATCCGGAACCGGAAGAACCCGGTTCTGTTGTTGTTCCATCACTCCATGAGCCTACTTCCCAGTGAGTGGTACCAGCACCGCCACCATATCCGGAAGTTGTCACTCCATCAAAAGCCCAAGAATATTTCTTAATATCACCACTAGGATGATGAATGCCTGTAATCGTTTCAACAAGTGCATTATCAGTAGTTCTATTCCATCCTGAGTAATATACTCCATAATCAGTGGGTATAGCTTCAGTTATTTCAACTAAGCAAAAATCAGTATCTGCATTTCTGGATCTCAATACTGCACCGGTTACTGCGTCAAAATCGGGAGCAGTTGCCGGATTTGTGCAGTCTCCACTCTGCCAATTAAAATAAAAGCTCCAAGTTCCCGGATCACTATAACAATGATCTGCGGTTAGAAAATATTGGATATCATCATCTGCTGTATTATTGATTAATGTACCGGTACAAAATCCGCTACCGCCGGTTACCATCATTGCAACCGAATTAATTTGATCTTCCCAACCGGCACTTTCAGGGCAAGCAACGTTTACATTGCAGGAGCCGGAAGACCCGAATGCTTTAGCAAAATCCATTGGACCTCTGTAAGCATGAGTAACCCACATGAGTTCAAGCTCCCCGGGATATTCTACATCATAAGGTTCAAAATACTCTAAAACAACCTCGTCACCGGGAATAAAAACTGAAGCAAAACGTCGATGGTCTTGATTATTAAGGCTTGTATAAGCACCTAAGATTTCAGTTTTCTCACGATCGTAAATAAACAAACTTGCACCATCGGGGAGGTTATAATTGCTGAAGGTGAGATTAATTGTCAAGGCATTTTCACTTTTCAAACCAAGGCGCCAAATTCTACCAAGCCCCTCTAATTCAACCCATTGCCCACTGTTTTGGAGATTAAAATCTACATCGTGATTATATCCAAACCGATAAGGAATATCCTTCACTTGATCGACTTGTTCGTCTTCTGCTTTTAAAGCTTCGACATCAACATAAGGTAAAGAGACCAGCTCTGACTGTCTCATTTCACCAAGTTCTAAAATGCTGCTGTAAGGTTCTCCGCCAATATCAACCTGAGCAAATAAATTCAGGGATACAAAGAAAACAAAACCAATAGTTAGTAAACGTTTAAAGTTTCTCATGTTTTAAGTATTTTATCGAACAATAATAATTACGCAATTTAATCAATAATTTTAAAATGTAAAAAAAAACCTCCTTTTATCCTAAGCTAATTTATTTAGACAAGCAATCTTCTTACAATTCAAGACTTAACAAATAGCACTTAATTCAAAATCACACGTTTATCCAGAATAATCTACCACATATTTAACAGCACAATTCTGTTTTCACACAGTAAAGACGCAAATTTATGATAAAGGTTGACTCAATTCAAAAAAAAAATATTTTTCATCATAAATAATTATAAGTGAGCAGAATGAAAACACGCACCGTATTTTTAATAAAAAAAACTTTATTTTTTTTTGGTAATTAAAGACTTGTCAATATCTTTGCACTCCCAATTGAGACAAAACAATTGGAAACGCACAAAATAAGGCTGACTGATTAGCTCAGCAGGTAGAGCATCTGCCTTTTAAGCAGAGGGTCCGGAGTTCGAGCCTCCGATCAGTCACAAATACAAAGCCGTTTGGATTTCCCGAACGGCTTTTTTATTTTAACACACTTCCGTAAAGTGCAACTAATCAGTCAACCAGCATAATTCAAAAATGCGCAGCAGTTAGAGCATCCCGAACTTGCTTCGGGAGGGTCCGGAGTTCTCCCGAAACAAGTTCGGGACGATCAGTCACAAATACAAAGCCGTTTGGATTTCCCAAGCGGCTTTCTTATTTCCACTACAATTCAGTTAAGTACAACTAATCAGTCAACCAGCAAAACTCCAAAATGCTCAGCAGATAGAGCATCCCGAACTGGCTTCGGGAGGGTCCGGAGTTCTCCCGAAACAAGTTCGGGACGATCAGTCACAAATACAAAGCCGTTTGGATTTTCCAAGCGGCTTTCTTATTTCCACTACACTTCAGTAAAGTACAACTAATCAGTCAAGCAGCGTAATACAAAAATCTCTCGTCCTAAAAGTGTCAACCAATTTTAGGACGAGAGATTACTAAATGTTGTTTGTCCATTCACTTGCACTTCATCACCTGTTAGTTTCCACGTGCGTTCGCCTACATCATCATACAAATATAATGAGCTTTATGGATGTGTATCGGCACGAATTAGAAAACCCTCGTCAGATTGGGGGAATTGGTGTTTAGGGCTTTTGTTGCAGCTTAAGGCTGCAAAACCAAGAGATGTAATCTGTCGGCAGCGGGTGATAAAAAGAAAGCCTGTCTGACTGCGAAGCCAGACAAGTCTAATTCATAGAGCTTTTATTATCTCTGAATGATTAGTTTTTTTATCCCGATCAATTCACTATTTCCAACTTCAAGCATATAAGTACCATTGTTTAAATAACTAAGGTCAATTTGGTCTTGATTCTGACTAAGTATCTCTTTTTTAATAAGTTTTCCGGTAATACTATAAATATTTAGTGTCAAATCTTCATTATTTCTATTTTCTAAATTCAGTGTAAGCATACCAGAAGCCGGATTAGGGTAAATAGAAAATGTGCTGGTGGCAGGTAGTTTTTCTACAGAAGATGATCCGGAATTAATTCGCCATAATTCTCTACCAGTAGTGCCTTGGTCGCTGGCAGCAAAATAAATGGCGTTGTTGTAGTAGGTTAAATATGATGGAGAAGAGCTTGCTCCCACGTTAATATCAATTACAGATACGTTTGAACCGTCACATACCCATACTTCTGATCCATAAACATCGTCAAATGCCGAAAAATACAGCTTATTGTCTAAAACGCAAAAGTAGCTGGGATTAGAAGGCATATCCCCAGATTGTATATCAAACATGCTTGTATTGGTACCATCATATTTCCATAGTTCACGTCCATTGGTTCCGTCATTTGCCGAAAAGTAAATCGTATCTCCAATGGCAGTAATACTGCCTGGGTCTGAGCTACCAGAAGGATTAACATCATAGACTAAGGTAGTATTTGTTCCATCATATTTGTATAATTCTCTATCGGTACTGTTAGTATGTGCACTAAAGTACAAATAAGTCCCTACTGGTGTGATTTGTTCTATATCAGAGCCACCATTACTGTCAAAATCCACCTCTAAACTAATACTGGTACCATCACAGCTAAATATTTCATCACCCGTATAATTACCATTATTACCCGCAAAATAGAGTTTCCCATTGCTCACAATTAAATTATTCGGGTATGAGCCATTCCCACCACTATTAATATCATGAAAAAGAGTTGCTGTTGTACCATCATATTTCCAAAGTTCTACTCCATGCACATCTTCATCTGCAGCAAAATAGAGGGCATCATTGTAAACAGTTAGGTATTGAGGAACTGAACTCCAGTCACCAACATTCACATCAGCAGCTAAGGTAGCTGTTATTCCATCAATTTCCCATAACTCATAACCATGAGTCCCATCATTTGCTGAGCAATAGAGCTTTCCATTAAATTCAACTAAAAAGGAAGGGTAAGAAGGCGTGGAACCAGGGTAAATATCAATGACTGAAACAGAAGTCCCGTCAAACATACAAATCTCAACTCCATGAGTTCCATCATCGGCTACATAATAAATATTATTCCCTATTTTAATATAATCATAAGGATTAGAACTTCCTGAGCCTACGTATGTATCTACCAATAATGAAGCTGAAATTCCATCATAAGTATATAATTCTCTGCCGGTAGCCCCTTGGGCCTTAAAATACAATATATTGTCTAACACAGCAAGTTTTGTGGGTTCTGAACTACTTGGACCCGTGAATATATCTTGAACCAACACCGCTTGACCTAGCGATTCATATTTGAAAAATAATGCCAATACAACAAGTAATGACATTTTGATTAAAGTATTTTTTTTCATTATAAGTTAATTAGGGTGAATAATATGTTTGAGCAAAGATAACTATTAATGGTGGGTTCTAAAAATTCATTTTTTTGAGTTTTTCAAGCACAAAATAGAACCCGTTTAAATTTGTACTGAAAAAGTAAAGCAATATTACAACTTTTTTTTTAATTTATGTTCAAAAA
>JAQIBY010000155.1 GCA_027858835.1 Bacteroidales bacterium
GCAAATTTAGTGGGTAATGGCAAGTAATGATTAATATTGAGCGAAGTATAAGCATTCTAATACTGTCAGGGCTAAAGCCCATTTTTATCTTTCAGATTCTTACCACCCCGTCCTGAAGGCCGGGGTTAGTCGTTGTAACAGAGGCAATTACAGTAATATGCATATTCAAAATCAAAAAAATATAACCCTGACATTTATGTCGGGGTTTTAAGTCATAATACATAATTGGGCTTTAGCCCTGATATTTATGAATCAAACTTGATAAAGTATTCCATCAAATTTGCAGTAGAACCAAAATAATTAGTGCATACGAAAAAGGAAAAAAGGAAGATGGAAAAACTTGCTAATATTTACGTTTATTCACTTTGTTTTTCTTTTAGTAATGATAGTTTTGTCAAAAACAGGAGGGAGCTCAATAATGGGCTCCCATTTTTGCAAAAAAAAGTCCGGTTTCATCCGGACTTTTAGTTTTCTTATTAATTGTGGAGAGTAATGCGGGTTAAAACGTATAACCAATTGTAACAGCTGAGTAGGGTAGCGGAATAGTAATCGGCAGCTCAACTTTCACCATATCCGATTCCACTTCGACATCTAAACGATCGCCAATAAAAAAGAAATCTTCAGCGCCAGACTCGATATCATCAGCCCATTGTTGGTAATCCGGATCGTAATTTTCTGAGGCAGATGACACTTCAAGCCTTGCAGTTAATCGCTCCACACCAATTCCAATAAAAGTCCAGTCGATTGTCAATGCATCGTTTATATGCCATTGGTATCCTAAAGCCAATCCACCACCAAGCCGACTCAATGAACCGTCAAAAATTCCGGTGTTTGCGTAGAGATAATTGTCAGGACCCACATATTCGGCATGTGTTTGTTCATCATCATTCAAATCTTGATACTGAGATTCTGTAATATAATTCTCATATAACACAGAGGTTTTAATTGAATATCTGTGATATTTAAAGTAGGGAGCAACATAAAATCCGGCAGGAACGGTGCTTTCTCCAACATAAAAGCGAAATTGGGCACCAAACATATATCCGCTAAAGCGATTTTGCAGATTGACATCACCACCAAATTCTTCCTCTATTGCATCAGAGTTATAAATCAAACTCGGAATTTTGTGCGGAAGCATGGTTCCTGCCATTATGACAACCGATTTGTTGTCATCAAGCGTATATTCATAATTCAAACGCAATTCCGCAGACAATAATGCGGTGATGTCTAATTTTAGATTGTGGTCTTGTGCAAAAACTTTTGTCCCGGGCATCAAAATTGCCAAAATAAATAATCCGTAAAAAACTTTTTTCATACTTGTAATTTTTGGTTCAAATTTCATCTAAAAGTAAAAAGATTTTTTTAAATGACATAATTCCCTGACGTTTTGTTTGTAAGAAAGCAGAAATCTTAATTTGTGTTTCCTCTTAAACTTCAGTTTTGTAGAAAATTAGCGGTTAATGTTAATAAGTCCTTCTTGAAAATACTTTGTTTTCTTTTGCATTCGTTTATATTTGCACAACAGAAAAAAACGCAGATCGTGAGAGAATACGGATTAATAGGCTACCCATTAGACCACGCTTTTTCAAGAACTTATTTTACTGAAAAGTTTGAAAAAGAAGGAGTCACTGATGCAAAATATCATTTATTTCCCCTTGCTGAAATCGCTAAACTGCGAAAAGTACTTGAAGCGCATCCAAAGTTGTATGGTTTGAATGTTACCACACCATATAAAGAGCTTGTTATTCCCTATCTTGATGACCTTGACCCTGTGGCTTTCAGTATTGGGGCTGTAAATACAATTGTAATTGAGCATCATTCTGAGGGGTTTTTTCTCAAAGGATATAATACTGATGTTCTGGGAATTGATAAAACTTGCGAATCACTTAATTTACCTTCAAAGTCGCTGATTTTGGGGTCTGGTGGATCTGCAAGGGCTGTTAGACATTCATTAAAACTTCAGGGATTAAGTGGATTGACTGTTACCAGACATCCAAGTTTTGATGATCATCTCGGATACGATGAACTTAACAAACATATTATTCAGGAGCATAAACTTATTGTGAATTGTACACCTGTAGGTATGTATCCGAATGTTAATCGATGTCCGGAAATTCCATTTGAATTTCTTACAAAGGAACATATCTGTATTGACTTAATTTATAATCCGAAAAAAACCTTATTTCTGCAGCGAGCTGAAGCTAAAGGTGCCATCATTAAAAATGGCTTTGAAATGCTTATTGAACAAGCTGATAGAGCTTGGGATATCTGGGAAAAAGCATATGAAAAAATGCAAATATCCAGCAAGGTGTAATTAAACCGAGCATTAAATTCTGTATCCTGTTTTTTGCAATTTGAAAATTATTCCCAATCTTTATAATCTTTTCAACTATCTTGCGTTATTGTTTTTTAAACGAAATTTATGAAACGGGCATACTACCTGAGCATTGTTTTATTAACCTTAGCAACGCTAAGTCAAGCGCAATCTTATACCATTAGTGGCTTTGTGTCTGATGCTAAATCAGGTGAAAATCTTATTTATGCCTCTGTTTACGACGAAAAAACCAATACCGGGTGTATAACAAATGAATATGGATATTTCAGTCTGATTTTAAAGCAAGCCGATGTTGAACTTGTTGTTTCTTATGTTGGATATAATTCCCACAAAAAAAGCTTAAAACTCTCTGACAATCTTAAACTTAATATTGCGCTTGATCCCGTAATTACACTTGGTGAAGTTTTGGTTACAGATAAAAAGGCAGATGAAATGGTGAGGTCATCTCAAATGAGCATGATTGAAATGCCGATACAAAAAATCAAAATGCTTCCCGTATTGCTTGGAGAAGCTGACGTAATGAAAAGCCTACAACTTTTGCCCGGTGTCCAAAGTGGGCAGGAGGGTGCATCTGGGATTTATGTGCGGGGCGGCGGCCCTGATCAAAATTTAATATTGCTGGATGGAGTTCCTGTATATAATGCGGATCACTTATTTGGATTCTTTTCTGTTTTTAATCCCGATGCGATTTCATCTGTAAAGTTAATAAAAGGCGGATTTCCTGCACGTTATGGTGGACGATTATCGTCGGTAGTGGATATTCGTATGAAGGAAGGAAATTTAAAAGAATGGCATGGCTCAGGATCCGTTGGAAATGTTGCCAGTAAATTGACAATCGAAGGACCTATTATCAAAGATAAAACCGGCTTCTTAATTTCCGGGCGCAGAACATACATTGATTTGTTGGCCCGACCAATTATAAAAGCGACAAATGTTGGAGATGTGACTGCCGGATACTTTTTCCATGATTTAAATACTAAAGTTCATCATAAGCTCGGGGAGGATGATAAACTGTTTTTAAGTCTTTACACAGGTAGAGACAAGGCTTACTCGAACTATTCGGATCGCTGGATTTATGATAATGTTATCCATGATGATGAAAGTAAAAATGAATTATTCTGGGGGAATTTAACCACTGCTTTACGTTGGAATCATGTGTTTGGACCACATGTGTTTGCCAATACCACATTGGTTTTTTCGGACTACCGATTTTCTGTCCTGACAAGTTCTGATCATAGCGAAAATGAAGTGCTGACAGAGTCTTACAAATCTGAGTTTGTATCAGGAATTCAGGATGTCGGCGGATCCATAGATTTAGATTTAAACTGGTTTCCCAAACATAAGATGAAATCCGGCCTTAATTATTTGTACCATACTTTTAAACCGGGTGTGAGTGCGTATTCCATGAAAGTCGATGAAGCAGAAATCAATCAGGATATTGGAAATAATCCGGTCTATGCAAATGAATATTCCCTGTATTTTGAAGATAACTGGACAATGACAGAGCGTTTGCAAACGAATATGGGATTGCATTATAGTGGCTTTGTCCTTAAAAATTCATTTTATCATAGCTTGCAGCCGCGTATCAGTTCTCGTTTTATGATTACAGAAAAGCTATCCGTAAAGGCTGCCTATGCACGTATGCAACAGTATCTTCACCTGCTGACAAATTCAACCATTGGGTTGCCAACAGATTTGTGGATGCCTTGTACAGACTCTATTCCGCCGCAACTATCTGATCAGGTTGCGCTTGGGCTGAGTTGGAATATTAACAATATGTGGGATATGAGTGTTGAAGGATTTTACAAGGAAATGAACAATCTGATTGCTTATAAAGAAGGAGCCAGTTTTTTTGATGTTTCACAAGATTGGGAAGATAAAATTGAAATTGGGGATGGCTGGTCTTACGGAGTGGAACTTTTAGTGAGGAAAAATTATGGAAAATTTTCCGGTTGGATTGGCTACACGATGTCATGGTCATGGCGACAATTTGACAATCTGAATTTTGGTGAAAAATATCCTTATAAATACGACAGACGCCATGATATTTCAATCGCTATGACGTATAAACACAGCGATGAAATGGATTTTGGATTTACCTGGGTTTATGGCACCGGAAATGCAATTACGTTAGCATTAGCCAGATACGCCGGATATTCGAGCGCCTCAGGAGATGAATATTATTACAGTCCTGACATTGAGTATTACGATTCGAAAAATGCGTATCGTATGCCCGCTTATCACAAAATGGATTTTGCAGCAAATTTCCATAAAGAAAAAAAATGGGGAACGCGTACTTGGTCGCTCGGGCTGTACAATGCATACAACAGACAAAATCCTTTTTATTTGTTTTTCGGAACCGATTGGAACGGAAACAGGCAGTTGAAACAACTCAGCCTGTTCCCCGCAATTCCATTTGTTCGTTATTCATTTATTTTTTAAGTGCCATGAGAAAGCTTATTATCATACTCGTCATTTTATCACTCACCTTTTTATTTGCATGTGAGAAAGTTATCCCGCTGAATATTGAATATCGCAATCCACGACTGGTTGTTAATAGCATGCTTATGCAAGATTCACTGATAAAGTTGGATTTAAGCTGCTCTAGGATTATCATTGATAATGCCGAAGTAAAAGCAGTTGAAAATGCAACGGTAAAATTGTTTAAAGACGGCAATTTTGTTGAAAATCTAATTGAAACAAGTCCAGGCATTTATCAATCAACTTATCGTGCTGAATCCGGAAATAACTATTCATTTGAAATTGATGCACCGGATTATGAGCCGATTACTTGTGAAACTCAGGTTCCGTTTGCCCAGCCGATTATTGCCATTGATACTTCAAGAGGGCAGGGGGATTATACTGAAGTTCTGCAATTCCGTTTAAAATTTGCTTTAGATGCCAATCAAAAGCAGTTTTTTATGCTCAGAATGAAATCAGATTATTATACTGAAGAGGATGAGGATGAATACAATTATTATTATCAAGATTATGTTTCTCTGAATTCAAACGATGTGATTGTTGAATCAAATGGATACGATTCAGGATTGTTATTTTCTGACCGACTTATAAATACGGATACCTATACATTTACCGGCAGCGCAGATTCTTATTTTTATGATACGGTAAAACTCATTTTTCAATTCTATTATCTTGATGAGAGTATGTATCAATACTTAACAACGAGAAACAGTCATATGGATGCGCAGGGAAATCCTTTAATGGAGCCTGTTGTCGTTTATTCAAATGTCAGCAGTGGTATGGGAATCCTGGGTTCCGCATCTTTGGTTACCGATACTATTGTCTATTATCCGAATTTGAATAATTATTATTATTGATTGTGTAATGTTGTATCGTTTTGTGTGAGTGTGATGTGAACTTTTCAACATGGAATTTATCCGCTGTTTTAATGTTTAATCGGTATAATAATTTCGGGTAGGAGTGCCTCAAAAAAACAGAAAGTCAAAAAAAGCGCTGTGTTTTCCACAGCGCTCTCTCTTTATATTAGCCATTAAACCAATTTCTCAAGTAAATCAACAACTCGAGATGAGTAACCCCATTCGTTATCGTACCAGCCAATAACTTTTACCATATTGCCATTAACCATTGTCAGTTCTGAGTCAAAAATTGAAGATGCAGGATTATGCACAATATCAATTGAAACCAATGGGTCAGTAGTATATTCTAAAATTCCTTTCATTTCACCTTCTGCAGCTTTCTTAAATGCTGCATTAATTTCTTCTTTGCTAACTTCTTTTTTCAGCGTTGCAACAAAGTCAACTGATGATCCGGTGGGAGTAGGGACACGGATAGACATTCCATCTAATCGACCATTAAGTTCAGGAATCACTTTACCAACTGCAGTTGCTGCTCCAGTAGTTGTTGGGATTTGTGAAACGGCTGCTGAGCGAGCACGACGTAGGTCTTTATGCGGTGCGTCTAAAATATTTTGATCATTGGTGTAGGAGTGGATTGTTGTCATTAATCCACGCTCAATTCCAAAGTTATCATTCAATACTTTTACTAAAGGAGCAAGGCAATTTGTTGTACAAGATGCATTTGAAACACAAGAGTGTTCAGGTTTCAAATCATCGTCATTTACGCCAAGGACAATCATTGCATCAATTTCATCTTTGGAAGGAACGGTAAGCAGTACTTTCTTTGCTCCATTTTTTAAATGGTCACCATATCCGCCTTGTGCTGATTCTCTTTTACGAAAAATACCAGTTGATTCAATAACCACATCCGGTGTACTTGCCCAAGGAATATTCGCTGGGTTTTTTTCTGCCGTTACCGGAATTTTGTTCCCATCAATTATAATATGTGAGTCAGCATGTTGAATTGTTTTGTTGTAAATTCCTTGTGTGGAATCATATTTCAACAGGTGAGCCAGCGTTTTAGTGTCCGTTAAATCATTAATTCCAATAATTTCGATTCCTGGTCTTTCATTCGCGATTTTCAGGACACTGCGACCAATTCGACCGAAACCATTAATTGCTACTTTTATTTTAGTCATGATATTAGACATTTAGTTAATAAATATGTGCAAAAATAAGAAAAGGCTTTGCACGAAACAAAGCCTTTTCAAAATATCATTGTTTTTAAAATGTGTTATTCAACTACAATTTTGCTAAGTTTTTGATAATCACCTGCATCAAGTTTTACAATGTATATGCCCGCTTTCATGTTTTGAACTGAAAATTCGTGGTGATGATTACCTGCATTCAGATTGTCGAGTTTTATGTGTTCAACAATTCTGCCTTGCATATCGAATACATATACAGAAACATTTGCCTGTTTGTTTAATGAGAAATTAATGTTTGCAATATCGCTACTTGGGTTTGGATAAAGCTCCAAGAATGATTCCGAAGTTATTTCTGCATCCGGCTCAATGCCAACAGGACCTTGGAAATCAGTTGTTTTGAAAATTCCTCGTCCGTGACTTCCTGCCCAAATGTGTCCATGATTACGAATACCGCTATCACGGTTAGTTTCAGCTATCCAACCGTTTGGTTTTGTTTGTTGTCTCAGCATATAAACCGGCACATAATCTGCTCCATCGTTTTCATCTGTCCAACTTGGATTTGCAGCACTAATATTATCAGTTCCCCAAATTCCATACTCTGTTCCAACTAACACTTTATTACTGTCATTCCAGATAATTAATCCTGTATAAGTTGGCATTTCTGGCAAATCACCTTGTTTAGAGGAGAATGTTCCAAGTCCGGCATTTTCAGTAGCTGTAGTAGCTTCAGTTGTGTAGAAGATATAATCGGAGTTTCCAAATCCACCTAAAGTAACGAGTACATTATCAGCGTTACTAGGATCAACAGCGATGCCGGTAATAAAGCGGCCAGAAAAGCGAGCGATTCGAGTTGTTGTAAGCGCATAAGCAGATGAATCTTGTACATCCATTAGTGAATCTGCATAAGCATTATGGAAGTTTGATACGCGATACAATTCACCACTGGTATTTGCAATGAAAAGATGATTTCCATCGTCTGACCATTTTAAGGTTTCCACATTTCCAATTTCCTGAGCTACAGGTACCCAATTTGGGGCAATTTTAAAATTAACCGGATTACGGGTTACCCAAGCGCTTCCATTAAATCCAACAGCGAGTGCAGCTTGATAAATGTCCACAACTTGAATTGAATCACCCTCTATATAATCTTGATCTGTGGTGTAATTCATAAATAAGTCGTCAGCCGATTCTGAAGCGATAAGAATATCTGTTTCAAAATCAACATCTGAAAGGAAGCCAATGTCTATGGTGTCTTTTGAGTTTTCATCATTAAAACTTTCCCACAATGCAATCGGAGTAATAAAGTTGTTGCCCGATGCAGGATTTCCCGGAGCTACTGCTGTGTTTAATCGTGTGGTGTAGAATGGGAAAGCGGTTTCAGGTGCACCTCTTTCTTCTGAACGGAAAAGCTGACCATAATATATGGTTGAAAAAACAACATTAGGATTCAATTGTGAAATTTCTGAATATCCACCATCACCACCGGTTACCTCTTTATAATGATAAGCTGTTCCACCGGTTACAATTTGGTCGGGATCCATATATAATGTTCCATTATCTTGTGTTCCGCCAATGACTTCATTTGTCGGGCTATAACCAATTCCGTAAAACTGCGTAATATTGAAATTTTTATTCAATGTTTGCCAGGTTATTCCTCTGTCTAGTGAGCGGTGAATTCCACCATCAGAACCGACATAAACAATGTCTGGATTATTTGGGTGAAATTTTATTTCATGTTGATCCGCATGAACATAATATAAATTGTTTAAATCAAGGGCGGAGAATGTTCTTACTCTCCAACCGTCATCTTCAGCCCATTTCCAGATGGAAAGTTGTCCTCCAAGGATAATTTCATTTTTATTGTCTGGGAATACAGCAATTACATTGTCATAAGTTCCTTGATCACCAAGTGGGTTAAATTCATCACTACCACCCGGGCCAATAATTGACCAGTTGAGTCCGCCATCAGTTGAACGATAAACATTTAGTAAGGATCCATCAGATTTTGAAGCTTGACAATAGATGTAATTTCCATCGCTGGGAGCAATACCAAATTCAAGTCTTGATGCACTTCCGATTTGATTTTCACCACTACCTGAAACTTTCGTAAATGTACCAACAGCACCAGTATCATGTGAAACATAAGCTAGTCCGTTAAGGGTCGTAATTACGATATTTCCATCTGAAGATATTTTAACATCACCGGCACTGAAATTAATTGGAGTTCCTGACGTTAAAGTGACGGGGTTAACCCATGTTTGTCCGCCGTCTTCGGTTAATCTTAAGCCTTTAATTGTTGCAGCAAAAATGCGATTTGCATCATTTGGGTCAGCAGCCAATTTATTTACATAGCTGAAAATTTCCTTAGAGTCTTCATCTGACCATGTAGAGCTGATTCGTGTAAAAAGCTCACCATCAGTTGATTTCCAGATTCCTGCACCTTCAATGCCTCGGCTTCCTGTTCCATATCCTTTATAATGTCCTTCACCAGTTCCAAAATAAATGTCTCCGTTTGCAGCTTGGCACATTGATGCAATGGCAAGGTTTGGGATGCCATTTGTTTCAGCATCACCAGAATATTTAATTTGCACCCAAGATCCGCCTGCTGTGGTTGATTTCCATAAACCACCAGAAACACCCCCTGCATACATAATGTCCGGATTATCTTTATCAATAATAATTGCTCTAGTTCTTCCACCAATATTTGTTGGACCAACATCGTTCCATGAAATGCCAAGTGAGGAACGCTTGTTTCTCATGCTGGCGATTTGCGATTTGGCTTTCTCAACATCTCTTAAATCTACAGTGCCGGTTTCTCCATTTGCTCGCCGCTCATGTATCCACTCAACAGCACCTTGAAAGCCTGCTTTTTGTGACATTTGCACCTCTCTGCCTTCATATTTTGTCTCAGTATCGCCTGGCAATACAATCCAAATCAATGCTGCTGCAGAAAATACAGTCAGTAATCCAATAATTAAGTTCTTCATTTTCATAATTTTAAACTTTTGTCTAAACGCTATACTTAACCCTAAAATATTAAGCCACTAATATACGGCATTTTGGTTAAAAATAAAACAATTAATCGTATGTAAATTAAAGATTATTTTCATCTTAATTCTTTTCTTGTGTTCTTAGAAACTTTCTCGCATCTCTTGAGATGAGTGTACTGTATTTATAGCCAAAACGATACGAACAGTAAATGCTTAAAAAGAATTGCTGTCCGTTTTCTGCCATGATGCTAACTTTTTTTGAATAAATATCAAATTCAGCTCCTATTTCAAGGGCTTTTGTTTTAAATCTGTCGTTGCTAAACTCAAAATTCATTCCTGCCCTGACATAAACACCGGGAATAATTTGAGTTTCGGATAGTCCTTTAAACCAAGATTCTCTTGATACAATATCTGTTGGGTTGTGATAATCCAAATTAAAGGTTTGTGGCGACCAATAAAAATATTGGTTATTTCCAATAATTTCTGTGCTGTCAACAATATTATAATAAATGGGCTTGGCAAAGGCAAAACTTCCACCGATTGCTATCTGATATCGTATGGATAGTGAATTTTTGTCCTGCTTACTGAATATTTCCCGTTGTATGCCTGTTCCCACGAGTATTTTAAACACAGAATTGATTTTTCCGTAAACAAATTTATTCTGATTAGTGAAAAACGGATTGTATAATTTTATTTCTTTGGGATCTTTGAGTACATCAAGCCCAGCTTCAAGAAAACCTCGGGTTTTATTCGTGTAGCGGTACTCAAACCTATAATCAAGACCAAACCCATTTGAATTAAGCTTTAATCCAAAAGAGTTTTCATTGTAGTAATTCAAGTCTTTTTGCTGAATTATTTCTCCTTGAGAATAACTCAGACCTGAAATTACTAAACCTAAAAGCATGACCAGTATGTACTTAGTCATATGTCGCTTAATTTTTGTCCTGAATGATATTTACATATCAAATTATGCAGGTTGTTCGGTTTGGACACGGTATGCAGGACAGTCTTCAACGGTTCCACATGAACTTAAAAATCCCGCAATCGCCACTACAATCAAAATAATCAAAACTTTTCTCTTCATAATCCAATTTTTTACCATCCAAAGATATGGTTAATATTCTATTCTTCTGCGAAAAAATGCATCCTTTTTTTAACACTTATATCACATGCTTAAATAAACTGATAATCAACTATTAAGCAATAATATATCAACAATTTTCTGTTGATTATGTTCTGTGAAAGTAACGTGTTCTACCTGCATTTGATGCATGAAAGTATTAAAATAAGACGATCAGCCGAGTGGTGAAGTGTAATTGGGAAATAAATTATACAAAAATCCTTTAAATTGTTGGTTTAAAATGACTTAAATCGTAAGCAAAACCCCACATTAAACCATGCAAGGGTTGTTTTGTTCCTTTTGGATGCATGACTTGCCAACATGTGGTGTTGGTTTTTTCCAATAGCATTTTTATTTGTTGAATCCGACGATTATATGCCTTTGGTAAAATACCGTTGTTGTTGCCCCAAGCACAAATAATGTGATCCGCTTCTGCAAAAATGCGGGCAATCGTTTTGTCATTTTCCGGGCCAATAATGTAATCATCATTGTTTTGATTGAGTAACTGATTGACTTCCTTTACATCCGTAGCGCGAATGGCAAATAGATTCAAGATGCTCAATGTTTTTACTTTCGAAAAATGCTTGAAAACGTAAGTTTCCACTTTTCGAATGGTTGCATCCGCCATTTTTTCATCCGCAGAACTCGGATTTTTTAAAATCACACACACTTTTTCTGTCGGATTTTCACGTAAAAGTGTTGCACTATAATCCATGTCTAAACTATATCTATAGAGCTTTTCATCTGAAAATTCAGCTCGAATACTCTCTAAATTGATTTCCTGAAAGTGGGGGATTTGTCTTCCTATGCGTGCCATCTAATTGAAATTGTTAATTTTGTCCGAAAATACAAATTATTGTGGGAAGAAATAAAAAATTACCAAAACTTACCGGATTAGAGATTGTCGATATCTCTTCGGACGGTCGTGCTGTCGGTCGTACTGATAATCGTGTTGTGTTTATTCCAAAACTCGTGCCTGGCGATGTGGTTGATGTTCAGGTTATAAGGAAACGGAAATCGTATTTTGAAGCAGTGGTTGAAAACTTTCAAAAGCAAAGCGATTTGCGTGTTGAGCCCTTTTGTGAGCATTTCGGCCCTTGTGGCGGATGTAAATGGCAACATATGAGTTATGCACAGCAATTGCATTATAAACAAAAACAGGTGCGGGAGCAATTAGTGCGAATCGGAAATCTAGAAATTCCTGAAATCCGTCCGATTTTGGCATCCGAGAAAACTCGGTTTTACAGAAATAAGCTTGAATATTCATTTTGTGACAGACGCTGGTTTGAACAATCTGAGATCGATTCAGCACAAGAAATTACACAAATTGAAGGATTGGGCTTTCATGCTCCCGGACGCTTTGATCGGGTCTTGCAAATTGAGAAATGCTATTTGCAGGATGAGCCCAGCAATGCAATCCGTAATTCAATTCATGAGTTTGCCCAAACACACAAAATACCATATTATAATCCGCGGCAACATACCGGCTTGCTACGTAATTTAATGATTCGAATAACGACAACAGGGGAGGTGATGTGTGTGCTAATTGTCGCTGATATGACAGATGCTATTCGTGAATTACTTGAGCATGTAAAACAAAATTTTCCTGAAATTGATGCCTTACTTTACGTTATCAATCAGAAGAAAAATGATAGCATTTATGATTTAAATGTGGATGTTTTTCATGGGAAAGAGACAATTACAGAGGAATTAGACGGATTGAAATTCCAAATTGCGGCGAAATCATTTTTCCAAACTAATACAACGCAAACAGAACTGCTTTATAATGCAGTGCGTGAGTTGGCAGAGATAAAAGCGGATGATTTAGTGTATGATTTATATTCTGGAGCAGGTTCTATTTCATTGTATTTGGCACGTTTTGCTCGGAAAGTTGTCGGGGTTGAAATTGTTGAAGAAGCAATAAACGATGCTTGGAAGAATGCGGAATTGAATCAAATCAAAAATGTAGAGTTTTTTGCCGGCGATATGAAAGATGTTTTGACTCCTGATTTTGTAAAAACTCACGGTGTCCCGGATGTGTTGGTTTTAGATCCTCCACGAGCCGGCATGCATAAGGATGTTGTAAGTGTTATTGCCGCAATGTCACCAAAACGCATTGTATATGTCAGTTGTAATCCTGCAACGCAAGCACGCGATATTGCACTGCTTGGTGATGAATGGAAACTGACGGCCGTTCAACCTGTGGATATGTTCCCACATACACATCATGTTGAAAACATTGTGCTACTGGAACAGGGGTGAGGTAAGGTTTAGGCATTGACAATGCGGTCATCTCAAAGGAGGGATGACTGAGAAATTACTCGCTTGCCAATCCTCTAAGCAATAACTCAGCCGGATGCAATGCGTCAGTATCTGTCCCGTCCTTAATTTGACAACGACAAGAAGTTCCTCCGGCAACGAATACTGTTCCTGCGTCTGCATTTCTTATTGCGGGAAACAGCACCATTTCCCCAATCTTCATGGATAGCTCATAATGCTCTTTTTCATATCCAAAACTCCCTGCCATTCCACAACATCCGGAAGGAATTTCTTCCACAAGAAAGTTTTGCGGAATAGATAATGCTTTTTTCGTTGCAGCTGTTCCGGCAACTGCTTTTTGTTGACAATGTCCGTGAAATTTTACGTTTATGGCTTCGTCCGTAAAGTCATCTGAACTAATTCGTCCTGCATCAAATTCACGGGCAATGAATTCTTCTAACATTAGGGCATTTTCTGCAAGCGATTTGGACGCTTCTTTAAGTTCGGGATAGGCTAAATCCGGATATTCGTCACGAAAACCGAGAATTGCCGACGGTTCCAAACCGATTAGTGGTGCTTCTTCGGTAATTATATCTTTTAAACGACGAATATTTTCATTGGCAATTTTTTGCGCAGTCCTGACAAAGCCTTTACTCAACCAAGTGCGGGCTGATTCTTTGGTGTCGGGAATCTGCACTTCATATCCTAAGCGTGTTAATAACTGAATCGCAGCAATTCCCACACTGGAATCCAGAAAATTAGTGAATTCATCTTTAAACAGATACACTTTTCCCCGCCTTTTTTCCGGCTGTATTTCCTGAATGTATGATTTCATGTATCGCCCGAGATTTTTATTTGCCATGGGAGGGAAGTCTCGCTGCGGCGCGAATTTGATAATGCTTTTAACCAAAGTGCCTGTAAGCTTGTTGGATAAAAAGAAATTTGTCAGTCGCGGGAATCCGGCACTGAGTTTATGAATTCTCGGAAGGTATGCGATCGCTCGACTTCGGAGTGGAATACCGTTGGCATCGTAATAATGTTGGAGAAATTCCATTTTTAATTTGGCGACATCAACAGAAGAAGGGCATTCTGATTTGCAGGCTTTACAAACTAAACATAAATCCAAAACTTCTTTGAGCTCTTTGGAGTTAAACGGATTGTCAGCCGGGTTGTTTGTTAGGATTTCACGCAGCATATTCGCTCTGGCTCGGGTGCTGTCTTTTTCATCGCGAGTTGCCATGAATGATGGGCACATGGTTCCACCGACAAGATGGGTTTTTACACAATCGCCGCTTCCGTTACATTTTTCGGCAGCCCGAAGAATACCATCTGTTTCAGAAAAATCAAATACGGTTTCAATTTCTCTGGTTTTTTTCCCGGGTTCATACCGCAACGAGCTGTTCATTGGTGGTGTATCAACAATTTTATTCGGATTAAACCGATGTTCGGGATCCCAATTATCCTTGATGTCTTTAAAGAGTTGATAAACTTTATCGCCCATCATAATTGGAATGAATTCTCCCCGTAAGCGCCCGTCACCGTGTTCGCCACTAAGTGAACCTCTGTATTTTTTCACCAGTTTTGCTGTTTCCAACGCAATGGTATGAAATAATTCGATGTCTTTTGCTTTCTTTAAATCCAGCACAGGCCGAAGATGCAGTTCTCCGGTTGCGATGTGTGCATAATAAACACACTCTAATTTGTATTCATCAATCAGTTTCCCGAAATCTGCCATATAATCGGGTAATACTTCGGGATGTACCGCCGTATCTTCAATAACGGGAACCGGCTTTTTGTCTCCCGGCATGTTATATAGAATCCCAAGACCGGCTTTTCTTAAATCCCAAACTTTCGGAATATCGCTTCCGGTAATCATCGGAAAATGATACCCGTAGCCAGCGGAACGCATTTCGTCCTCCATTTGATTTGCCGCCAGTTCAATTTCTTCCTGCTTTTCATTAGCAAACTCCACGATCAAAATGGCTGCTGGATTTCCTTGTATGAAAAATCGATTTTTATTCTGATTTGCATTGAGTTTGCTGAGTTCCAGAATCCGATCATCCATCAATTCTACTGAGCCTGGTTGATATCTTAATGCGATAAGGTTAGCTTTGAACGCATCCTCAAGACTTTCAGTGTGCACACAAACCAGGGCTTTTTCTTTTGGCGGCAAGGGAACTAAATTTAGCTTTATTGAAGTGATAAATGCTAAGGTTCCTTCTGATCCGCAAATTAATTCAGAAAGATTGATGCCTTTTATTTCCTCTCCGAAAATTTCGTTTTTTAGCAATAAATCCAGTGCATACCCTGTGTTTCGGCGTTCGATTCTCGGATCGGGAAATTGAGCGATAATCTCATCTTGATTGGATTTATCGGCAAGCATTTGATGGATTTGTCGGTAAATCTTTCCTTCCAAATCATTCTGCTGCAGCTTTTTGTCAAATCCAGTTTTGTCGAGTTCCTTAAATGTCACTTCGCTGCCATCGCTTAAAATGCATTCAACTTCTAATGTATGATCACGTGTTGAGCCATAAATCAGAGAATGAGCCCCGCAGGAATTGTTCCCGACCATTCCTGCAATATTTGCCCGATTGGATGTGGAAGTTTCCGGTCCGAAAAACAATCCGTCTTTAGCGATAATCAGATTCAGTTCATCACGAACCATTCCGGGTTCTACTTTTATCCATTTTGCTTGCGGATTGTACTCAATTACGCCTTTCAGGTGTTTGGAAACATCCACAATGAGTCCGTTCCCAACAACTTGTCCGGCAAGCGAAGTTCCTGCAGCTCTAGGAATTAAAGGCAATTTATATTCGTTCGCAAAGCGGATAACTTCTTTAATATCCTGCTTATTTTTAGGCCATACAACGCCGATGGGTTTTTCGCGATAAGCAGATGCGTCTGTTGCGTAAAGGGTTTTATATAGCTCGTTTGTTGCAAGTTCACCTTCAATATTGTTTTTGAGTTTTTCAAACACTGTTTTGTCGTTCATAATATCTGAATACTGATACACAACAAAAATAGAAAAAAGGACGGATTGCATTGGCTCGTTATGCGATTAAAAATGAATTTTGATTGCTTTATTTTATTAACAATTTATTCTTTACTTTTTCTTTTAAAGCTATTGCAGTTTTGTTTACCTTTGTCTAAGATTTATAAAGGCATCGCATGAATACTGACGACAACGGATTTTTAAGTTACGAGGAGTTTGAACAACTAATCACACGATATGAAGCCATTCGCGAGGATAGCTCAAAAAATGGCTATTTTGACGTGATAGAGTTGGAGGGATTATTGGATTATCATCTGGAAATTAATAGCATGGATGACATTAGCCTCTTGTTACAACTAGCAGACAAACAACATCCTAACGCTACAAGTATTGATATCCGAAGAGCGAAATATCTTTTTTCAGACGGTCGTTTTGGTGAAGCTTATACGCTGCTTGATAAACTGGAAAGCCTAGAACCTTCTAACCATGAAGTGTATTTAATCAAAGGACTAATTCAGATTGTTGATAAACGATTGAAAGACGCTAATATTTCTTTCCGAAAATGCATCGATTTGGCAGATGAAGATATTGATGAGATTTATTACACCATTGCCGTAGCACTTGAGTCGGCTCGACAGTATAAAGAGGCGATGCGTTATTTCAAAAAAGCGTGGCAATCCAGTCCGACAAAGGATGTTGAGCTACTTTATGATTTAGCCTATTGCAGTGAAAAAGCCGGATATTATGAGGATAGTGTCCGATATTATCAGGAATTTCTTGACAGCAATCCATTTCATGAACCTGCATGGTATAATTTGGGTGTGAGTTTCCATTCATTGGAAAAATTTCGTAATGCTATTGAAGCATTCGATTATGCTTTAACCATTGAGCCGGAATATTTACTCGCTCTGCACGGAAAGGCTGATGCTTTAGTTCAGATAGAGCAATATGAAAAGGCCATAAAATATTACGAAAAAGCAATGGAATTCGGGGAAGAAGATGCCGAAGGATTGTGTGAAATCGGAGAGTGTTACCGTATGCTTAATGATCCGGATGAGGCCTTAGCTTATTTTAACAAATCCTTGAAAATTGATCCCAAATATCCCGATGCGCAATATGGCATTGGCATGATAAAATATGAAGATGAAAAGTATATGGAAAGTTTGCTTTTCCTGAGAAAGGCAATCGACATTGCACCGTATAATCCTGATTATTACTATGCTTTAGGCGTATCATTATTAGAAATTGGATTGTTGGATGAAGCCGCCGAAGCATTCGAACGAGCGGTGAAATTATACCCATACGATCCTGATTTTTGGCTGTCATTTGCAGATTTAAGTTATATTTCCGGAAATGAAAAAGAAGCAATTGATTTGTTGCAAAAAGCAAATGAAATTAATATAAAATCGGCTCGAATTAAATATCGACTGGCTGCTTATTATTTTAATCTGAAGAAAAAATCAGAAGGACTTGATTGTCTTCAGGAAGCAGTCAAAATTGATGAGTCTGCAACCGATGACTTCTTTGGTTTCTATGATCAGATAAATTTCCATGAGGAAGTCAATCAAGTATTGATTAAATCTTAAGTTTTCTTTTTCTTTGTATCGGATTCAATACAAACATCCCAATTATGAAATATGACATTAAACAAGCCCTTGTCTGGATGCTGAAAGGCGCAGCGATGGGTGCAGCAAATGTGATTCCCGGGGTTTCGGGTGGTACAATTGCCTTAATTACCGGAATTTTCGAGCGAATCATTAATGCAATTAAACATTTTGATATTCAGGCGCTTAAGTTTTTGTCAAAAGGGCGATTCAAAGATTTTGCTAAGCATGTTGATTTGAAATTTTTGCTTTTTATTTTCTTAGGCACCGGTTTGGCGATTGTGTCTATTGCACGCTTGTTTGAATTCTTATTTGTCAATTATCCGGTGTTTATTTGGGCTTTCTTTTTCGGATTAGTTTTAGCATCGGTTTATTTTGTCGCAAAGCGGATATCAAAATGGAATTTTGCAAGTGTGCTCAGTTTCATTATCGGAACTGCTGCCGCGGTATCAATTTCTTTATTATCCCCTGCCGGTGAAAATACTGCAATTTGGTATGTTTTTTTATGTGGCGTTGTTGCCGCTTGCTCCATGATATTGCCCGGATTATCGGGGTCTTTTGTGTTGATATTGATGGGAAATTATCAACTCATGATTGATGCCGTAAATCGTTTGCGTTGGGATGTGCTTATCCCAACAGCACTTGGAGCAGGAGTAGGGATTCTTGCGTTCTCCTGGATATTGAGCTGGGTGTTTAAACGCTTTCGTGATGAAACAATCGGTTTACTTTCCGGATTTATTCTTGGCTCACTTGGTATTCTCTGGCCATGGAAAACTGAATTGACAGAGAAATTTGGTGATAAATTAAAAACGGTTGGTTATGATTGGTATCTACCACAACTTAATTTTGAAACTTTGATTGCGATTGGTTTAATTGTAATCGGAATTATCAGTATTTGGGCAATGGAAAAATATGCCGGAACGATTGAAGAAAAATAACAATCAAATTCCCGACACCTGTTTTCCGTTTTTTATAATGCTTATTTTGGCTTGTGGTGTTTAACGCGAGCTGCAGCAGGACCTTTTTGTCCCATTTCTACCTCAAACTCCACTAGGTTGCCCATGATGATATCATCAATGCAATTGTTAATGTGGAAAAAGACAGATTCTTTTGTCTCTGTGTCACGAATAAAACCAAATGCTTTGTCGTCGTTATAATAAGTTACAACTCCTGTGCGGATGGGATCTTCCTCTTCATCGGAACGTTTTGGAACACCGATTTCAATATCTTCCGCTTTGACTTCGCTTTTCTTTGTCGGATCCGGAGGAGTATCAGAAATAACTCCGTTTTCATCAACGTAAGCAATCATATCATCCAGATTCCCGGATTTATCCTGTGACTTACGAGCTTCCCGGCGTTTTGCCTTCTCTTTTCTCTTTTTTTCTTTTTTGTTTCTAACTTCTTTCTTTTGAAATGATTCTTGAGATCTTGCCATGTATTAATATTGAAATTTTAAATGAATATTCTATTTAATTATTGCTTGGGTTTTGCTTCATTAACAACCATATCTCTGGATTCCAGAACAGCACCGTTCAATGCTTCAATTGCTTTACGACCTGATTCGTCGTTCATTTCAACAAAACCAAATCCTTTACTGCGACCTGAGAATTTATCCATAATCAGTTTCGTTGAATCAACGCTACCATATTCTGTAAAAATTTCTTCTAAATCGGCTTCGCTTACATTGTAATTCAAATTTCCTACGTAAATGTTCATAACTATTTCTTGTTTTTTAATGTTTAACTTCTGCTTTGTTTTCAACAAAAACAGCCAACTTTTGTTGGTAAAAGATAAGATTTAAAAAACAGGCTGTAATAAAATCAAATTAAGATTAACGAAACCGATGATTCTCAAATCGTAAATTTTGAACAAAGGTAGTTTATTTTTTTTAAGAATATACAGAAAAATCAAATAACTTAAGCAAAGCAACGAGTTTCCGACATTTTTGCACGGGCATTAATTGGGAATATCTCAATTATTTAAACAATTTCTAAAAAATAATTGTTGTAATGATGTAACCTTTAAAAAATAAAACAAATGGCTAATCTTAACACAACTTATATGGGAGTTGATTTACAAACACCCATTGTTATCGGAGCATCAAACATGGTTTTGAAAGAAGAAACCTTACGTCAATTGCAGGAAAACGGGGCAGGAGCCGTCGTTTTTAAGTCTTTGTTTGAAGAACAACTTCATCTCGAAGAATTAGAAATGGATGAAGTTACCAAAGAAATGGATAATCGACATGCGGAAATGATAGACCCGTTTCATGATATTAAATACGGAGGTCCTAAGGAATATTTATTTCAATTAAAGAAAGCTCGAGAAATTCTCGATATTCCTTTGTTTGCAAGTTTAAACGCCATTTATAAAGATTCTTGGGTGACATTCGCAAAACAAATTGCAGAAACCGGTGTAAACGGCATTGAATTGAATTTCTATGCGGTCCCGCTAAATTTTGATAAAAGCTCTCAAGAAATTGAAGATGAACAGATTGAAATCCTAAAATCGGTGATTGATGCTGTGGATATTCCGGTATATGTGAAATTAAGTCCATATTACGCAAATGTTTTAAATCTCATTAAGCGTATGGATGATGCCGGATCTAAAGGATTTATTCTTTTCAATCGATTGTTTGAGCCGCAAATTGATGTCGAAACAGAAGCACATGTAGTGCATATGGAATTGAGTAATGAAAATCAAAACCGTTTGGGTTTGCGTTATAGCGGATTGCTTTATGATAATATTAAGGGAAGTATAATCAGCAGCGGTGGCATTTATCACGGAAATGATGTGGTGAAAATGATGCTTTCCGGTGCCGATGCAGTTCAGGTTGTTTCTGCAGTTTACAAACACAAACCCCAACATATCGCAAAAATGCTTAAGGAAATTGACGATTGGATGGATGCACATAATTACAGTTCCCTCGACGATTTTCGCGGAAAGCTATCACAAAAATATGTCAAGGATAGCCGAATTTACAAACGCGCACAATATGTTGGTCTTTTATTGCGAGCTGATTCTGTCTTCAAAAAATACCCAATGCCTTAACCGGGTTAGGTGTCAGCCGTCAGGCTGGGGGTTAAGCGAAACTTTACTAAATGGCAAACCGATTGCTGAAAAATAAACAACAAATAACAAAATTCAAACGAATACACTGTTTGTAATTTTAGCGCTTGCTGCTTGGAATTATTTTTATTATTTTCGAGCCTCATTCATTATTTTTTTAAATTACTGATAAACATTATTTCATTATGAGTAAAATTGCGTTAATCACGGGTGCAACTGCCGGCATCGGAAAAGCCACAGCAGAATTATTAGTAAAAAAAGGATATCGCGTTATTATTACCGGACGCAGAGAACAAATATTAAATGAATTTGCTGATAAATTATTACTGCAACATAATGGTAGTGTATTAGCTTTGAATTTTGACATTCGGAGTAAAGTGGAGGTAGATGCTGCAATTGACAGATTGCCGAAGGATTGGAAAGCAATTGATGTTTTGATTAATAATGCCGGATTGGCTGCGGGTTTATCTGCAATTCAGGATGGTGACAATCAGGACTGGGAACAAATGATTGATACCAATATTAAAGGATTACTGTATATTTCAAAAGCAGTTTCTAAAGGAATGATTGAGCGCAAACGCGGACATATTATCAATATTGGTTCCATTGCCGGTCGTGAAGTGTATCCTAACGGAAATGTGTATTGCGCAACCAAGCATGCAGTGGACGCATTAACAAAAGCCATGCGTGTTGACATGTTGGAATATGGAATTAAAGTAACTCAAATTGCTCCGGGAGCGGTAGAAACTGAATTTTCACTGGTTCGTTTTAAAGGTGATGAAGAAAAAGCATCTGCTGTTTATGACGGATACCAACCACTTTCTGCGCAAGATATCAGCGAATGCATTGAATTTGTTTTGTCGCGACCCGATCATGTTAATATTAATGATATGCTGATTATGCCAAAGGCTCAAGCCAATACTCACGAATTACACAGAGAACAACCGGATGAAAATGAATGGTAGTTTGCAGTCCTTACAAACAGCAAACTAAAAACTAATATGCGAGGTAAAGCGCAGAATAATAACCTCCGCTGACCCGGAATTTAGCATCTTTGTATTTAGGTAGACCAAACATTGCTTTGGAATTGTTGGAAAATCCATAAGCCTCTTTTGGGATACCAATAAAATTTGTGTCAAAATCCTTATTGTTGTTTTCATCATGAAAAACTGCCAATGCATATTCGCCTGCCGGGATATTTTCAAAACGAATTTTCAATTCACCTTTTGTTGCACTTACTGTGGTGTTGTATAACGCTTTTTCCTTGTCAGGAAAATTTTCCTCGCCGGAAAACAATGCTGCTGAAATGACACCTTTGTCATTTTTCACATTTTTAATTACAAATTCTACAGTGTATTTTTGTGACATACCTGAAATACTAAACAATACTGCTGCAATAAATAATACAATTCGTGTTTTCATCTTTTTATTTCATTTTTAATAATAACGAATTTTCGGGGTAATTGTTCTGAAATAAAATCTGATTTCTGGATGAAAATCAAAAAAATGCTTGATTTGGAAACAAAATGACAAGGAACTGATAGTGTTAATGATTGACACGAGTAGCCATTCCAATATGTTTTAGTGCAACAATTAATGCGAAATGCTGCAAGTGATAAAAACATAAGCTCAATATAATCAATTCATAATTAAACACTTTGAGATGTATTTGTCTCCATTGCTTTCAGTGCATTCAATGATATATTGTCCGGGTTTTAAGTTAATATTCAAGACATCTTTCAAGCTATTTTGCATATATGTTCCGGCTATTCTGCCATGTAGTGTATAAATTCGAATTTCCAAAGGGTAATTCAGCTCATTGGAAAATATGCTAAACTTATCTTTCACAGGATTGGGATAAATGGATATTTGCTTTTTCCCAAAACCGGAATTGATGCCTAGGTAGTAGTTTATGCTGATTGAGTCATTATCTGTGCAACCTAAATGTTCAGTTTCTAATATGGCCTGAAAACTGCTTCCGACGGCACCGGAATATTCAACTTGTGTTATTGGGTTTTGTGGGGAAATAAATGTCAGATTCGGATTATTACTGCTCCATTGCAGATTTGTTTCTGAAAGATCGCTTGCTATATCAGCCATTAAACTATAATTCTGGTTTTGCATGGAAAGATTTTCATTAAGAAATGTAATATCCGGTGCTTGTATGAAATGCACTGCATAACTTGCCGTATCTGCACAAAAATCTACTCCAAGATTATCAGGTCCGTTGTGCTCGACATACTGTAACATATAATTTCCGTAATTTGAGGCATAAACAGAATCTTGGTAAATTGCAAGCTCGGGTGGAGATACCCAATAACCGGTATAAGTAGTGTATGGATCAATTTGTGGTAAATGAGCTACTAATCCGCATGATGATGTATCTGAAGGATTGATAAGGAATTCAGCAGAAGGTTTTCTCCAAAATGTCACCTTAACTGTGTCACTATCTGTGCAAATACCATTTGTTTCTCTAACTATAAATTGAACAAGGCCATAGCCTCCATAAATTACAACTGGATTGGAGGATGTGTAGTCATCAAATGAAGCACTAGATAAGGGAAGCCAATTTACTTCAAAACCAGAGCTTTGCGCAGATATTTCTGCTTCGTTTCCACAGACGTCAAAATCATCGCAAGCAATAATGTTTGGCATTTCATAGCAGATAATGCTGTGCGCTATTGAGTCACTACTACTGTTTCCTTGGACAACTAAGCTTACAGTTACGGTGTCAGAAGCTGAGTAAGTTGGAACTTCAATGGTGAGATTTGCATCTGCATTTGTTGCAATTTCTGTCTCGTTCAAATACCAAGTTCTTGAAAGCACGCTTTCTCCTTCGCTAATGTCTTGAACTTGAATTGAATTGCCGCATATTTCTGCTTCGTATGAAAATTCCGCTGTGATTTGTGCTTGTAAAGCAATCGTTATCAGGATAAATACAATAAATAGGGGAGTCGCTTTCATAATGATTTATTGTTTGGTTTCTATCTATAGACCACAAACAAATACAAAACGTTGTATGAAAGCAAAATTTAACTATTCTGTCAATTTATCCGCTGCGAACTCAATCACATTGTCGATGCCGGTTTCGTCAGCATCCTCGGATAAAATTACGGTGTAATTTGGCGGAACACCATTTTCATAATTTTCTCCATTCACTGCAATAGTTCGCGTAATGGAAAAGCGATATGTCCATCCATTCGGCAATTGTCCTCCGTTTGGCAGCCCTAAACCTCCTCCAGTTGTGTCCCCAACAAGGAAAACATCTTCATATGCATAGGTGCAAGTAGAAAAGAAAGAAGATGCACTGTAAGAGCCTCTGTCTGTA
This sequence comes from Bacteroidales bacterium, assembly GCA_027858835.1. Classification (GTDB taxonomy): domain Bacteria; phylum Bacteroidota; class Bacteroidia; order Bacteroidales; family ML635J-15; genus JAQIBY01. Next base: position 24,223 of record JAQIBY010000155.1, read on the forward strand.
AGAACTGCTACTTTCCCTGAAAACACATTTTCTCGAGCTTTATCTGAATAAACTGATTCCATTAGCGTGAAATCATCTGCTCCCGGTCCGGATTTTATCTGAGTTTGATACAACAATCGCTCATCATCCGTAAACAGTGATAAAAGTTCAAACACATTGCTGACATAACCGCCACCATTTTGCCGGATATCAATAATAATTCCCTTGCAATCTTTATAACGATTATAAAGAAAATCTAATTGGTAATCTGAAATAACTGAACCATTGAAAGATGCAAAGCGGATGTATCCGATTTCGCTATCGCGGATAAAGTTGTGAGCAAAACCGCCGGTTGAATAGTAATCTGATTTTAGATACTTGGTTTTCACAAGTCTGCTGTCAATGTTTTTTGGTCCCAATAAGCTGATATCATAACGAGATATGTTAAAGGGGGATATTAGATTAACATGCCCGTCGCGTAAGCTGTTCATCATGCTTGCCAATACATTGAAAAGGCTGTCATTTGACATTTCCGGATAAATCATTGGCTGATAAACCATTAAAACACTGTCCCAATCAATGTTTTTATACTCCAGAAATGCATATTTTGTGTTGATTTCATCCCAGAGATAATTGAAATTCGATTCGGGGGTATTGCTTATCTCTTCATCAAAAACCAACTTTTCACATGATGGAAAACTGATTATTATGATGATAATTAAAAGAATCGGATTGTATTTTTTAGTTTTCATGATGTCTTAATTAAATTTGAATACGAGATGAAACAATATGGCATGATGTGAGATATTCAGCTGGTTGACATCATTTTTGCCAGTGGTTAAAAAGCTCCAATTATAACTGAACCCGTACATGTTTCCATTGTCCAGTATTCTGTTTATCGCAAGTTGTGTGTTCATGCCTGAAAGGAATTTTCCGGTGGTTTCATAACCTTCAAAGGGATCAACATAATCTAATGTAGAATTTCCGGGATTTGTGTATCCCTGACGATAAAAGAGTGAATAAATCGGCAATCCGACATTAAAATTAGCGATATACTGTTTCTTTTTCCGATGATATTTAATGAGCCAAAGAAATTTTTTGTCCTTTGCTTTCAAAGTAAGCATTCTGCTAATGCCATATTTTGCGTGTATGCTGCTGATATTTTCAAATGAAAAGCCTGCATTCCCGAATGATTGATTTGTGCGAATTCCGGTGTAATTATCAATGGAAATTCCATATTGATGTTGGATTGCCGTATTTCCCAAAAAACCGAGCTGTCTGTACCAAATTAATTCTGCATTCACTTGAGTTGCAGAGCTGCTATATGTTTGATTTTCTGCAAAATGAAGATAGATTCCGTTATAGGAGATTACATTGAATTGTAAAATGTTTTTTCCGAAATATTTATGGTAATCGAGAGAAACACTTGGCAATAATCCGGTGTAAAACAGGGGAGAGGTGCCCATGTCGCGCAAGGACCCGCTTCCTAATCCAGCACCTATTTCAATATAATTTCCTTGAAAATTACTGCTGTCCCGATATGGAGTGGCTTTTATATTTGTTGATAGAAATAGCAATAATATTATTGGAGTAAGCTTTTGCATGATTTGTGTGTTTTTTTCAAAAGTAAGAAAATTGTAACAAATTTCTCGCGCTGTCTTGTCATAAAATAAGTTTAAAATAAATTTGTAAATTTAACCGCACAATTATGGACAGAAAAACGATTACCAAAGAAGAAATTATTGCCGAATATTTAACAGGTAATATCAGTTATCGAGCTCTTGAAAAAAAGTATGGAGTCCCATCACGAAGTATCTGCGACTGGGTATTGAAATGCCAAGGGCGTTTACCAAGTTGGAGAAACCAAGCAAACTCGTTTATAAATGCTCACAAATACTTACAAATACTTAACACATGAATATATAAGACTGTATTTCAGTCTTATAGTGAGTGGGGTGTATATATAAACGAGTTAGCAGCAAGCTAACTAAGACGACACGAAAAGAATAATTCTTAGACAACTAAACGAAAAAAAGAAGAAACCCTCGCAAAAGCAGATTATGTGAAGGAATTCCGTTTCTTATAAAAGAATTAAAGAAGTTAATGAAATACAAAAACGCCTCGCTTATATAAAATAGCGGGACGTTTTCAGTTAATTATTTTTAACATTAAAGTGCAATTATTCCTAGGTTTGTAGTAACACCTGTTGTTACTTCAATATTGTCTTGTGTAACAGGGATCAATGGCAATGCAGGAGTAACAGTAAACGAGTATATCCCTTCAGGAAGCCCCATAATCATAAAATTACCGTCAGCATTAACATTTGATGAATATGATGTATCTGAAGTAGCGGTTACAGATGCTGATGTACCTATAGGTGTTATTTTCCCTTTGATAGATCCGCTCGTTGCAACCTCAATTGTTCTGATAACGGGTTTCAGCGAATAGTCTCCATTCCCATTATCAACGATAGATTCGTTGGCATCAAAATCAAGGAGTACATTATATTGTACACCCGCCTGAAGTGTTTTGTGTACTTGAAGCTTTAAACCAGATTGTTCTGCACTTGGAGTACTTAACGGGTAGCTCACGCCATCTATCACAAGCGAGTTGTTAGAGCCTAGTATTAGTCTTATCTGTTGCACAGTAGCATCATCTAAAGTACCGGAAGAGATGAGGGTGTCAGCTCCATTCGCAAAATCAAGCAGGTTATAAATACCTGTATTTACATTTACCAATACTTCGGAACCATTATTCCCGGTTATTTCTATTCCCTGCAGGTCAATAAATACTGCATCGTAAGGGCCAGGGGCATCGGTCATTCGTATATTGTAAGGATAATTGGATGTTGTAGCGTCTTTTTCACAAGAGCTTACTCCAAGGCCAAGGATGATGAAAACTATGAAGCTTAGTAAAATATTTATTTTTTTCATTTCGATGTATTTAATATTGTGAATGAATTTCCACAACTGGACAAATGTAAACACCTTAATGACTGTAAGTGTTATATAATAATGTATTAAACTTACATCATTCACACGTTGAAACCTGCTCGCCCGTCCCTTCATTCTCAGGTACATTTGCAGCCCGCTATTGCCTCTCAATCCCAAGGCTGCAAAATAACCTTCAAGCCCTTTCAGCACACCAACTCCACACCTAATCATGTTTGCTGTAACTAGAAAGTGAAACGTAACGTAACCTAGACAATACCCTATTGCTGACAACACCTATATGTAATGCGAGGAGCGTGGGAACTTGAACGTGATCCGCGTTTCCGAATACCGCCAATCCGCCAGCGTTCGACTGAGCTCACGCCGAAGACTGCCTGATGACTTTTATGATAAGATTTTAAAAACAAAATTCAAAAAATCTAGCTTAGTGGGAACTCTTACGAAGGAATCGCAATTCCTTTTTAGTACTCCACATAGCCAAACCCGTTAATCCCAAAAGCAAACTTGCAAGCGTGCTCAAACCCCGAATCAAATGCCCTCAGGCCTTCACTAAGCACCGCATGTGCGTAAGAAAGTGAAGCCCTGGGTAAAAAACATGAAAGTTAATTTTGTTACCCAAATATTGTATTTTATCGAAATTTTCTCTATCTTTCGCAAGAAAACTAGCTAACTCGTTTGTAAATGATTACACTCGCTTACAACTTAACACACAAGGCTGTAGTTTATTATTGCGTTGAAAGTATCGTTTTGTATTTTTCATCTATCTGCCGGTATCTGGAATAAGCCGATACATCAATTATCGTTTGTTTAGCAAGCTCTGATATTGGTA
>JAQIBY010000170.1 GCA_027858835.1 Bacteroidales bacterium
GTGGAAAAATAAAACTTAAAAGATCATAAGTGGAAAAATTTTCTTTGTTTGTGCTTTAATATTATGATATGTGGAAAATTGGTATATCTATTACAGTCAATAGCATGGAAATTTTCCACTTATTAATACTGTTATACGACTAATAATTTGAGTAGGAATTGAAATGAATATTTTTGCAGTATTGAGCCAAGGTAAAGGAAGATTGAATGAAGAAAATTTGAGTGCAATGCTGGGCTTTCTTCTTTCTCCTTCACAAACACACGGATTAGGTGATATTTTTCTAAGACAATTTTTAAATATTGTTGCTGAAGAATGCGGAGATAAAAGCAGATTTGATAATGTTTTAAACACCGGGAAACTATTAAAAGCAGATGTGTTACTGGAATCTGCATATTCGTTGAACAATAATAAACGCCGAATTATTGATATTGAAATAAAAATATATTCAGACTCATATTCCCCAAATGATGCAGAAGCTCTTGAATTACACCGAATTGCCATTGAAAATAAAATCAGATTACAAGCATCTGAACCAGAACAGCTAAAAGAGGAATTTACAGCTATTCTACAAGATATTGAAGGAGATGATACAGTTCAAGTAACAATGATCTTTTTAACTCCTCTTGGCAATAATAAAAATATGAATGATGAATACGAAAATTTGATAGAATTAACATCTGAAAAACATAAAAAAGCATGGCTTCGATGGTATGATGAAAATGGAAACAATCATATAGCTTCACTGCTAAAAAGATTATTGAAAAGCGATTCCGAAGCTGAAATTCAACCAATCACGGAATATCTTAGACATACGTTGAAAGCTTTTATAATTCATATTACAGAAAATATTATAAATTCACAGGCAAATAAAAGAAATACAGGCAATCCAGGGGAAATAACCGAAAGTGTTCTTGTTAAATTATCAAATGGTCAGTACAGAATTGAACTCTATGAAAGTAGTACAGTTCGCATATATAACTTGGATAGTCAGGAATATGAAGTGACAAAGCCAATTTTAAGAAAAATAAATGAAGAAAAAGAGTTAGGTATAAGTTTGCAAACACCTAATGGAAAAGATTTAAAAAATACAAGAACTCTTGGAAAACAAGTTATAAAAGAATTGATAAATCAAGGCAAAAATTTGGAAAGAAATTAAGAAAGTCGTATAACCCGGCGCTGAACTCGGACGCAAAAGAGTTCCGGTCGCTGAGCTCCCTCCACCCTTTTGCGCCGGTTAGCTTAGCGTTCGGCGGCGACGAAATGACCACTGGCGTAACGAATTTGGAAATTTGATACAGTATGAAGCATAAAATTAGAATGGGGAATAAATGAAAAAGAAACTATTGGTAGAATTAGCAATAGGGCTGTTTCTGGTTGGCTTGACAGGATGCGCTGTTTTACCCCCAATACAACCGGCAACGTCAAGCAAATCCCATTTTGAATCAGCAGTTTACTCAGGAGAGTTGATTAAACACGCCGAAGCGCCACCCGACGTAGAGCAATTTCGTGTCTTCACACAAGGTGCGACAGGGTTTGTTCCACAAAGTGCCGTAAGGTCAAATGCCTTCGGGCAAGCAACTACTTTCTGCGATCAAAGGGATAAAAAAATGAAAATTATTGAGGAGCGGCGTTCCACCGGTGCTCAAATATTGGGAAACTTCCCACGCAGTGAATTAGTGTTTGTGTGCTTAGAAAAGCCAATTACCACGAGCGCTGAGGATGTCGTATATATGAAACTGTCCAACTTGAAAAAGCTGCTGAATAGCGGGGTCTTGACTCCCACAGAATTTGACCGAGAAAAAGCAAAAATATTGTCTGCTCCATAGTCGTTTGAGCAGTCCCTGGGGAAATCTGGGACAGACCACGATAAAAAAGAAACGGCAAAATTGCCGAACAAAACGCTTCACGCAGACCCACAGGGGCTCGGTTTGTCGGCTTTTCCAAGTTGTTAATAGTTCAACCATTATATATTTTTGCCAAGTTTGTCATTGCCTGTGGGCAGGTGAGCTTGGCGTTGGCTGCAAATATAGGAAGTTAAAATGTCTGAGTATGATAAATCTTGTATTGATGAAATTGATTTCGTAAAAGCAGAGCAGTTGCATGCTGCAGCATTACAAATCAGCAAAACGTGCTTTGACTTCAAAAAGCTTTGCGTTTCATTTCTGGGTGCAGCGATGGCTTTTCTTATTAAATTCAACGATAAACATGTTGACCATAGTCTATTTGTCGTTGGCCTTGTTTTAATCCTCGGTTTTTGGATTTCAGACGTCACTGCGTATTACTACCAAAAAAGTCTTCGGCAACGAATTGACCTGCAATTTAAACAAATTGCCGCTCGGAATCAGATCACCAACATTTTAGAATCTTCAACCCCTACAGCTAAAGGGGCGCTTTTTAATTCATCAATGTCTTTATACTATGTGCTTGGAGTTCTCTTTATAGGCTCTTGGATAGCATTTTCCATAGGATGGATAGGATAAAAATGCGTATTTTTGTAAGTTATACAACCCGTGATAAATATATTAATTTAACACGACTTCGAGATGTCTTTTCCGTCATGAGTCAATTCGGTCTGGTCTATATAGATTTGCTGCACAATGATTCACAAGACCGTCAAAGGCGGGTTGAAAACGAACTGGCATTGTCATCTACAGTTGTTTTTTTGAAAACTCCCGCCGTCTCAAAATCGGTTTGGTTTATGAAAGAAACAAAGCTTGCTGTTCAACAGCAAAAAAAGTGCCTCGAAATTGATATAGACAACACTATGAAATGGGCTGACACGTTAAAGCATATACAATTGTCGATGGTGAGTGACCTCCAGCCAACAAGCGGGTGAACCGGACAGCAAGGGTCTGCTTCTTTTTAAAGATTGAAAAACTTTTAAATGATGTTGTTTCAATTAACTTTTTGGAAATCCTTGCTGCCCGTTACCCAAACGTTAAATTTAGAAAGAAAAAAAATGGAATCATACCTCTACAATATTAAATTCTGGGAACCATACATCAAACGGCGGTTTATCGGACAAGTTGAGTTCTTGCATAAAACGATTGATCAGAGGCTTATCCCAACGTTTAATTCTGCTGAACAAGAAGCCGAAGAAATCACCGAAAACAAATGGAATGAACTAAACTCTTTTGTGTGTTGTCCCGATATCGACCCTGCAGATTTAGCTGAAGCTGCTGAAGAAGAAGGTGTTGATTATTTTTTAATGCTTTTGGATATTAAACAGACTCTTTTGAATACAACTGCCATAACTTTGTTCCACCTTTTCGAGCAGCAGGTGATTTTTATGTTACGGAGAGAGATAGTCCATCCTGCCGAAGAGTTTTGTGTAAAACTAATGAAGATTAAAGAATTCAGAAAGAGGCTTCTATCTTCAGGAATTGATATTACTCAATACAAATCATGGAATACGATTTCCGAGTTAAATCACCTTGCAAATGCTACAAAACATGGTGAAGGCTCTTCTGCAGAAAAGTTGCGAAAAGTGCGGCCAGATTTGTTCTCTCATCCTTCCTCAATTGAGCGAGACCTCGGGCCGAGAAGCAGATCTCCATCGAGAAGGCTCTATTCTCCATTATCTGGCGAAGATATCTATGTTTCAGAAACCGATCTGGTAAGGTACAAAAATGCTATTGTGGGCTTTTGGTGCGATTATATCGAAAGCTGCGATCAGAATTGAATGGATACCATTTAACAAACGTGTGAACCGGACAGCAAGGGTCTCCTTCTTTTTAAAGATTGAAAAACTTTTAAATGACATGCTTCCAATGAACTTTATTGGAAACCCTTGCTGCCAGTTACCCAAACGAACTGCGCAGTAAAAGGATAGGTTAGGTGACAGTGAGTTATCGACGATTTTTTTCATAAAAAGAGGTTTTATCTAAGAATTTTGTACAATAGCGACTGCATACTCAATGGTTCTGTCAA
>JAQIBY010000177.1 GCA_027858835.1 Bacteroidales bacterium
GAAACAACTATCAGTAAGTTAGTTAATTACTCTGATAAATTCAATTTCTTAAAAAGTATTAAAGATGTGCCTAATGATTGTAAGTTAGTAGCTTAATTGCAAGTGCGAAACTTCAGTAATATTAATAAAACTATTGAGCTATCAGGTACATCAAACCAATATTTAACAAAAGCTTGCATTCTAGCAGAGGATGGTATGCAAAATGGAATCAAAGGGAAAATTATTGAAGCGAAAAATATATTTAAGGAGTTTTTAAATCAGGATAATACGCAATTTATTTATCACTACAATTACGCAAATACTCTGAGTCGATTAGGATATAACGAAGAAGCAATTTCTCACTTTGAATTATGCTTAAAGCTAAATCCGAATTTTGAGCAAGCATGGAAAAACCTTGGACAGGTTTACTTTGATATTAAGGAGCATGATGAAGAGTTGAGCTGTTATGATAAGGCTTTAAGAATAAATCCCCAATTAACTCAAGCTCTTTTCAGTAAAGGTGTTACACTTTCAAGAATTTATAATAAAGACGAGGAAGGTTTATCTCTTATGCTGAAAGCCGTAGAAAACGATGAAAATATGCTTCTTGAATATCAATACACTTACTTTGGGATTGCCTATGCTTATGAAAAACTTGGAAATATAAAAGAGGCTTTAAATTGGGTTAATAAAGGGTTAGACCATTATTCAGAAGATATAGTTTACTTAAATTTTAAATCAAATTTATTAATTGAAAATTGGAAGGACAATGATTGGTTAATAGATGAAGCCTTACGCTTTTTTGAATTTCGTCTTGAATTAGAAAATGATTATAAAAGCCTGTATTCAATACTTTTAATCAAACAATTGAAGGATGAAAATCAAATTTTTAATTTAATAAAAAAACAAACTTCCATTTTCAGAGAAATTAGTTTTGAATCAATTAAAGCTTGCGATATAAACCTAAGTGAGAGCATTGTTTTCTTGCTACACTACGATAAATATCTTGATTTTCGAAATAGTCATTCGATTTATAGATATTCAGACCATTTGATTTCTGAATTATATGTTGTTTCAACAGAATTTTGGGAAGTTCTTGATTTTATTTTTGCGAGAAGTTTTAGTAATGCAATTACACAATATTTTAAAAGCAATGATTATGCTGTCATTGTTCGGACTCTATTGGATGACTTAGGGATAGCTATAAAAGCAATTAAATTGATTTTTCCTGACACTGATTTTCCTCAAGAAGAAGCAATTAAAGTGATGGCTCATGTTTGTACAGAATTTCCTACAATTATAATCCGCGAATTTGGGGCTCAAGCAGGTATGATTACTGGTTCATTAGGGCTTGATAAACCAGCAACTGAAACAGAACTATCTGAAGAATGGTTTGGAAAACTACATGAGCACAGTATTATTGAAATGAATAGAAAATTAAAATTATTAAAGGAAGATTGAAATAAACAACGAAACGCTAACAATGTATAAAAATAATAGCCGAAACAGCAGTAAATTCAAGGGTTGTAGCCCGCTTCAACTTTCGTGTAACTTGACAGGAAAGTGCTACGCAGTCGGCTACTATTCTTATACTCACGTTAACGGCAATTTGAGCAAAAAGAGAGAAATAGTTTTTAATATAAGTATGAAATGGACGAAATAGTTAAACAATTTGAGAAGAAATTAATTGAATTTGAGAATTTTCAAATCAAGACGGAATTGCTAGTCAAAGATATTTTAACAGCGAATTCAATAAATTTTCATCAGATAACAAGCCGATTAAAATCAAAAGAAAGTCTGCAGAAAAAAATAATAAAGAAGCAGGGCTATAATAACTTAAGAGATATTACTGACATAGTTGGAAGTCGCATTATATTGTATTTTGAAGATGATGTAGATAAAGTGGCTGAAATTATTGAAAATGAGTTTCAAATTGACCATGAAAATTCGATAGATAAAAGAAAAATTGATTTTGATAGATTTGGTTATTTATCACTTCATTATGTTGTAAGTCTTAAAAAAGACAGATTGAAATTAATTGAATATAGAGACTTTAAAGGATTGAAGTTCGAAATTCAAATCAGGTCGATATTACAACATAGTTGGGCTGAGATAGAACATGATATAGGGTATAAAGGCAAGCATTCAATTCCTGATAAAGCAAAAAGAAGGTTTTCGAGAATTGCTGCATTATTAGAGACAGCAGATTTAGAGTTTGTTCAGTTACGTGAGGAGTTGACAGAATATGAGGTTAATGTATCGAATGAAATTTTAATAAATCCATCTAAAGTAAATTTAAATCAGGCATCCATTCAATCATTTATTGATAACAACTCTGATTTAGCTTTTGTGGATAGTAAGATAGCGGAGAAATTAAACATCAATTTGGATAGAGATACCAACAGTATTGAAGAAATGATTGCATTATTAGAATTTGCTGATATAACAACAATAAAAGACTTAATTGATTTTTATAAGGAATTTAATCCATGTATCATAGAATTCTCAAGCAATTGGAGAGAAAAATCGCATGAAAATAATGAGAAAAAAGGTAGTGGAGTAAATGGAATAAGCATTTATGATTCCGCCTATTATCTAATTTCTAAAAATAAATCGGAAAAAGAATTTAGTGCCTTTTATACAGATTACTACAAGGGTTATAAATTTAAAAATCGTGAAATAGAAAGTAGAAAGATGAAAGATGCATATGCTAAAATGAGTAAAAGCTGCCGTTAACAATGTATAAAAAGAATAGCCGAAGAGTAGTAAATTCAAGTGTTGTAGGCCGCTTCAACGTTCTTGTAACTTGATTCGAATGAAGCCCGCAATCGGCTACTATTCTTATACGAACCGTTCTACACCCCCATTTGCACATTTAACATTAAGCCGGTTTAATGTGCTTTTTCAGCCTGAAAATTGATTTATAATAATTGATTTTGTTCATTTTAAATCGCTTCTTGCGTATCTGTTCACAGCCTAAAAGTCAAGCATAATACAGATTGTTAATTGGGGATGTTAAAACCAATCACTTTTTCTTAAATTTGCATCATGAAAAATTATGTGACAGATACAATATGCGCAATTTCTACCGGAGGAATTGAAGCTGCTATTGCGCTTGTTCGTTTAAGCGGACCGGATGCCATTTCGATTGCCGATAAAATTTTCCAGTCGAAACAAGTGGCAAATCTCAAAGATGCGCAGGGATACCGTATGTATTTCGGAAGAATTACTGATCAGCAGACCGAAATAGATGAAGTGTTGGCCTCTGTGTTTTTCGGACCGAAATCATACACTGGAGAAAATATAGTAGAGATTTCGTGTCACGGATCTTTGTTTGTTCAGCAACGAATTTTGGAATTATTGCAAGCAAATGGTGCTCGCATTGCTGAACCGGGAGAGTTCACAAAACGTGCGTTTTTAAATGGAAAAATGGACTTGAATCAAGCTGAAGCGGTTTCTGATTTGATTGCTTCCGATTCAAAAGCCTCACATCATTTGGCGCTGAAACAAATGAAAGATGGATTTAGTCGTGAAATTAAAAGCATGCGCGATGATTTGCTCAAGTTGGTTTCTCTCATGGAGTTGGAATTGGATTTTTCCGAAGAAGATGTGGAGTTTGCAGATCGCACTGAATTGAAAGCTTTAATGGAGAGAATTTCCGATAGAATTTCCGCTTTATTGTCGGGTTTTCGTTATGGAAATGTCCTTAAAAACGGAATGCCCGTTGTGATTGCCGGAAAACCGAATGTCGGAAAATCCAGTTTGCTGAATGCCTTATTGAAAGAGGACAGAGCCATAGTTTCACATATTCCAGGAACAACTCGTGACAGCCTTGAGGATGATATGGTAATTGCCGGAATTCGCTTTCGATTTATTGACACAGCTGGTTTGCGTGATACTAAGGATGAAATTGAAGGGGAGGGGATACGCAGGGCTTACGATAAAATCAAAAAAGCTGGAATTGTGTTGCTGATGGTGGAATCTCATGATGATATTTCAGCGGTTATGTCAATAATTTCATCGGTTCGTGAAACAATTAATGAGTCGGAAGCACAATGTTTTCTTTTGCAGAACAAAGCGGATATTCATTCAGCAGTTACCTTAGATAAACAGAAACTTGAACAACAAATACCCGGTATTTCCACTTTTGTAATTTCTGCAAAAATAGGATCCGGAATTTCTGAACTGACAGATGCAATGGTGAATTCGGTACAAGTTATGAAGGGGAATGCAGATGTTATTCTGAGCAATATGCGCCATGTAGAAGCTTTGGGCAATGCATCGGAAGCGCTCAGTCGTGCAAATGAGGCACTACAAGTAGGAGTCCCATCTGATTTAGTGTCTCAAGATTTACGCGAAGTTTTACATCACCTTGGGCTGATTACCGGAGAAATCAGTACAGATGAAGTGCTAGGTGAAATTTTCAGAAGTTTTTGTATCGGAAAGTAAGCAAGAATAGGAATTTATTTCTGTCTCTAAAAAGATTGACCATTTAGCGGCATTTTATTACTTTTGTAATTCATCAATTAAACAAGCATGGATATCTCACAAGTTAAATTTGATTGTAAGCATTTTAAAGGATACATCCCTTGTAAACCAAATAAACTGGAAAACGCAGAATGCAGTACATGTAAGCATTACAAGCCATGGGATAAAAAAATCCTCATCATAAAACTTGGTGCTATGGGTGATGTAATCCGCACAACACCACTGGTTGTCAGATATCGCGAAATGTATGGAGACGTGCATTTTACATGGTTAACGCTTTTCCCTGATGTCTTACCTAAAGAAAGTGTTCAGGAAATTTATACCCCGGAAGCATTTGAGCTTTTGAAAATTAAAGGACGACATTACGACATTGCAATCAATCTTGATAAAGATGAAGAAGCATGTATGTTACTCGATCAAGTTGATGCAAAAGAAAAATATGGTTTTAGCTGGAAAAACAGACACTTGAGTGCAGCAACGCCGGCAGCAAATCATAAAATAATGACCGGGCTTTTTGACCATATCTCAATTAAAAACACCAAATCTTACCTGGAAGAAATTTTTGAAATCTGTCATTTGGATTTTCAAAAGGAAGAATATTTATTGAATTATAATAAGAAAATCGCAGAAGATTGGAAAGATAAATTTGCCGAAAAAGCGGATGGAAGAAAAATTGTGGGCTTAAATACCGGTTGCGGAAATCGTTGGCAGACACGCTTGTGGCCAGATGAATACTGGGAAACCTTCATTAATAGTTTGGATCAGACTCAAGTTTTGCCCATTTTGCTTGGTGGACCACAGGAGAATGAAAAAAATACTTGGCTTGCTGAAAAAACCGGCGCTTGGTATCCGGGAACTTTCCCGCTTAAAACCTTTATTTCATTGACTGCAAATCTGGATGCTGTTGTTACGCAGGTAAGTATGATGATGCATATTGCCGTTGGACATAAAACCCCGATGGTGTTGATGAATAATATTTTCAACAAACATGAATTTGAAATGTACGGACGTGGCGTAATTGTTGAACCGGAAACCGGATGCGATTGCTACTTCGGAAACTCATGTTCACGGGAACGCTCCTGCATGTACGATATGAAACCGGAGACAATTAAAAATGAATTGATGAAGTTGATACAATAGGCCATGCGAATTTGTTATTTATCAACATTTTATCCATTCCGAGGCGGAATTGCGCAATTCAATGCGGCTTTATACAGAGCATTTGAATCACAGCATGAAATGCATGCCATTACTTTCACACGTCAATATCCAAACATTCTGTTTCCTGGTGAAACGCAGTATGTTACCGAAGGGGATAAGGTGGATGAAATTGATAGCAGAATCTGGCTCGACAGTGTTAATCCTTTCAGTTGGCTAAAAACTCGGAAACGGGTTAAAAAAATTGCTCCTGATTTGATTTTAATGAAATTTTGGATGCCGTTTTTCGGCCCATCGCTCGGTGCTGTCTGTGCAAAACAGAAAAAACAGACCAAGCGTATTGCGATCTTGGACAATGTAATTCCCCACGAAAAACGCATCATCGACATGCCCTTTACCCGCTATTTTCTTAAACGCACCGATGGCTATATCGTAATGTCGGAAAAAGTACGGGACGATTTGTTAAGTCTGAAACCCACTGCAAAATACCGACTGGTAAAGCATCCCTTATATGATCATTTTGGGAAAACGCTTAATCAAACCGAAGCACGAAAATCCTTAAATCTCGATCCCGATAAAAAAACCTTGCTGTTTTTTGGCTTTATCCGTGATTACAAAGGGCTGGATCTTTTAATTGAAGCGTTTAATCACTTAGACGATACATATCAGCTCGTAATTGCCGGAGAAGTGTATGGCAGCTTTGAAAAATACGATAAACTAATTGAACAAAACACTGATTCTGAACACATTCATAAACACATTAAATACATTGGTGACAGCGAGGTTCCTTTGTATTTTTCTGCTGCTGATGCTTGTATCTTGCCGTATAAATCCGCAACACAAAGTGGAATAACATCCATTGCTTTTCATTTTGAGTTGCCAATTATTGCAACCGATGTCGGCGGATTGAAGGAATTAGTGCAGCATGGAAAAACCGGAGAAATCATTCCGAAAGCCGATGTTTCATCCATTGCAAAAGGAATTTTTAACTTTTTTGAAAATAACAAAGCTGCATCTTACCGCCAAAATATTCATAATGAAAAATCTGAAATGACTTGGGATTATCTCGCGAATCAAATCACTGAATTATACCAGGAAATCTCATGATCGATTTTGCATGGGAACA
>JAQIBY010000064.1 GCA_027858835.1 Bacteroidales bacterium
GGCGTACCTTATTGCCTATTTTATACGTATGCACCAAGCGATAGTAAATGTATTGCTTGTCTGAATTTTTGTTCTTCTTTTTGATCTGCTTTATGAACATTTGGCAAAGATACAAAACACTGAAATAAAATCCAACTCTATGGGGGTCTACTTTTGGGATTGAAAAATGTTATATGTCTAGTTAACTGGCATATAGCATTTTGATTAAAAAACTATTTATTTTCATGTCCCTCACATACAGATACATACACATTCAGTATTTTTTTATTATTCCGAATTGCAGACAAAATTTTCAAGTTGGGTTAAAATATACCGATTGTGAATCAAAATTGCCGATACAATTCATTTTATTTCTTCTATCAGCTTTGATTCTACATCGGCATTCTACCGAAATTTTTGATATTAAAGTGGTATAATATCGGCATAAACAATAGTAGTTTTAAAACAAATGAGTTTTTGTAATGAGAAAAGTGTCGAAAACAGGAAAATGGGGCTAATTTCATTGTCAATGAACCAAAAGAAATCATTAATCTTTTGAAATAAGCTTTCTGTAAAAATACTGTGGGGATAAAATACAGTGGGGATGCGATTAATCGCATCCCCACTGTATTAAAAAATAAATTATCTATATGCAATTAGTATTACATTAAGAAGCTCAACAAAATTCCTGCACCGACAGCAGAACCAATAACACCGGAAACATTTGGTGCCATAGCCTGCATAAGCAAGTGGTTAGAAGGATCTTCTTTCAATCCCATTTCCTGAATAACACGTGCTGAATCAGGAACCGCAGAAACTCCGGATGCTCCAATCATCGGATTT
This sequence comes from Bacteroidales bacterium, assembly GCA_027858835.1. Classification (GTDB taxonomy): domain Bacteria; phylum Bacteroidota; class Bacteroidia; order Bacteroidales; family ML635J-15; genus JAQIBY01. The sequence goes on from JAQIBY010000064.1 coordinate 823, forward strand.
ATTGGATTATCTTTCGGTGAGAGCCAGTTCATCACTTTCGCGAAGAAAACTCCTGCAGCAGTAGCAAACATAAATGACAAAGCTCCCATAACAAAGATCATCAGCGAATCTGAGGTTAAAAACACATCTGCTTGAGTAGATGCTCCAACGGTCAATCCAAGTAAGATTGTAATGGTATCAATCAGTGAATTTGCTGCGGTATCTGCAAGCCGTTTTGTTACCCCACTTTCTTTCAGAATATTTCCAAAAAACAACATACCCAATAAAGGCAATGAGGTTGGGGAAATATAGGCTGTCAGTAATAATCCGATAATTGGGAAAAGAATTTTCTCGAGTTTTGAAACAGCCCGCGGTGGTTTCATGCGAATTAAACGCTCACGTTTTGAGGTCATCAACTTCACAATCGGAGGTTGAATTACCGGCACAAGCGCCATGTATGAATATGCGGCAATCGCAATTGGGCCAATAAGGTTTTTCACCGTCTCCCCATTCGGCATAATATTCACTCCATTGGCTAATTTAGAGGAGAGGAAAATTGCTGTCGGACCATCAGCCCCGCCAATAATTCCAATTGCTCCAGCCTCAGGCGGTGCAAACCCGAATGCCAATGCAAGAATAAAGGTTGCAAAAATACCGAACTGAGCGGCTGCACCCAATAACATGAGTCGTGGTTTTGAAATCAGGGATGAAAAATCTGTCATTGCCCCGATTCCGAGGAAAATCAAAGGTGGATACCAGCCCTGAAGCACTCCTCCGTAGAGGATATTCATCACCGAACCGGGTTCATACACCCCCAATCCGAGATTAAAGTCCACGGCCTGAAACATCGGAATATTTCCAATGATAATACCTGTTCCAATCGGAATCAATAAGAGTGGCTCGTAGTGATATCGAATTGCGAGGAAAATAAAAAACAATCCAATTATCACCATCACAAGATGCCCGGAAGTTGCGTTCGCAAAGCCCGTAAACTCCCAAAAGTTTTTCAAACCGGCAACAGCAGCGGATGTTTGTTTATAGGTATATCCATCATCAACTACAAGTTTATTTCCCTTAATAGTTGCAGTTCGCATATCCAATTGCAATGTATCGTTTGTCGTCACATAATTTGAGGAACGGTTGTTTGGATCCGCATTTTTTGAGTAATGAACCACAGGTTTGGCATTGAATTTCATCACAACAAACTCATCTTCAGTGTGCCAATTCCCGGTGTATCTTACTTTCGCAGAATCCATAAAGAAAGTTTGATCCGGATTAAACGTGAAAGTTTTATACCTTTCAACTGTTCCTTTACTTTGTCCCAGTGCGTTAGGAATATATCCGTCCGATTTATTCAGCCATTTCCCGTCAGTCAGTTTTTCCTCATTAACCTGTCCTCCTGCAAATACTAGCTGAGTAAGGAAAAGCAATAAACTGAATAATAAAAATTTATTTTTCATTTTTCAACATAGTTTTAAGCAATTTCGACCAATAAGTCATTTTGAAGCACAGTATCTCCTTCTTTCACTTTGACAGATTTAACAATGCCTGATACATCCGCCAGCACATTATTTTCCATCTTCATCGCTTCCATAATGAGGAGCACATCTCCTTTTTTCACTTCATCGCCTTCCTTAATCTTTACATTGAGGATATTTCCTGGCAATGGAGCCTTAATTGTGCTCAATTTCGCATCACTTGTCAGCGGTTTGCCTTCTTTCGGTTGTGCCAATGGTCTCTTGACGATTTTAGGTGTTTTTACAACCGGAATTTCTTTATCAAGTTCCACATTGTATTTTGTGCCGTTTACCTCAATCTCAGCAATTTGTCCTTCGACATTATTGATATCAACTTCGTAGGAATTACCGTTGATTTTAAATTTGAATTTTTTCATTAGGTTCTGCTTTTATCGCTTAAAATTCATTACGTTATAAATTTTCGAATTCCAGGGAGAATATTTTCTGGATTTATGCTCAACTTTTAAAATACGGGCTTCATCATCATGTAAATCCGTAAAATACAAGTGCAATGCAGTCGCAATTGCAGCAGTTAATTCTCCAGTAACCACGTCAGAATTGGTTTTTTCAGATTTCCCGTTTGCTTTCGCTTGTTGGCGTTTCTCCTTCATCTTATCCTTTTGATTGGATGCCCCTGTCAAGATATTTGGCAATAAGCGAAATAAAGATGACAAGAGTATTAAAGAAATAAATACAACCAGCCAACCGATAATAAAAATCGTCCAACCCTGTACTCCGACAAGCGAAAAATCCCAGCTAATTTCAGCAATCATATTAATAATCATAAATCAATTGTTTAAAGTGGAATATTACCATGTTTTTTCGGTGGTCTTGAATCCTTTTTAGTTTGCAAGAGACTCAGACCTCGAATTATCCGGAAACGGGTATTCATCGGTTCAATAATATCATCAATGAATCCGTATTTTGCCGCTTGGTAAGGATTGGCAAACATTTCCCGATATTCATCTTCTTTTTTCAGTTTATAAGCAGCTCTTTCTTCGTCAGATTCAAACTTACTGAGTTCTCTATAATTCAGCACTTCGATTGCACCCTGTGCGCCCATAACAGCAATTTCAGCAGACGGCCATGCGTAATTTAAATCAGATTTAAGCTGTTTACAAGCCATTACATCATGTGCACCACCATAAGATTTACGTAAGGTTATGGTGATTTTCGGCACAGTGGCTTCACCGTATGCAAACATAAGTTTTGCACCATTCGTAATAATTCCGCCGTATTCTTGAGCTGATCCGGGAAGGAATCCAGGAACATCAACCAATGTTACGACAGGAATATTAAATGCATCACAGAAGCGTACAAAACGTGCTCCTTTTTTCGACGCATCAATATCCAAAACACCGGCTAGGAATGATGGTTGGTTAGCAACGATTCCCACAGGCATTCCATTGAATTTTGCGAAACCGACTACCATATTTCTGGCATATTGACGATGCACTTCCATAAATTCGCTTTCGTCAACGATAGAAAGAATAATATCGGTTACATCATATGGTTTATTCGGATTATCAGGAATGATGTGATTCAAACCCTCATCTACTCTATCAATTGGGTCAGTAGTATCATACAAAGGCGGGTCTTCGAGGTTGTTCTGCGGCATATATGACAACATTTTCCGCAACATCATCAAACCTTCTTCTTCCGTTTCAGACACGAAATGTGCAACACCGGATTTTGCGGCGTGCACGTGAGATCCGCCAAGATCTTTTGTTGAGATATCCTCACCGGTTACAGTTTTTGCAACCTTCGGTCCGGTTACAAACATGTATGAAGCATCTTCAGACATAAGAATGAAGTCGGTAAGCGCCGGGCTGTAAACTGCACCACCTGCACAAGGGCCAAAAATTGCAGATAATTGCGGGATGACACCGGAAGCTTCAATATTGCGTTGAAAGATATCAGCATATCCTGCTAAACTCAAAACGCCTTCCTGAATACGTGCTCCACCTGAATCATTTAAGCCAATCACGGGGGCACCAACTTTCATGGCTTCATCCATGAGTTTTACAATTTTTTTCGCAAACATTTCGGACAATGATCCGCCGAAAACGGTAAAATCCTGTGCGAACACAAAAACAACGCGTCCGTCGATCGTACCGTGCCCTGTAACGACACCGTCACCGAGATATTTTTGCTTGTCCATTTCAAAATCGGTACAACGATGTGAAATAAACATGTCAAATTCCTCGAAACTGTTTTCATCAAGCAGTAAATCAATCCGCTCACGGGCAGTAAGTTTGCCTTTGTCATGTTGCGCTTGTATGCGTTTTTCTCCGCCACCAAGCCGAGCTTTCGCTCTTTTCTCAATCAATTCTTTGATTTTGTCTTCAATTGCCATATCAGGAGGTATGAATTATTTGTTTTTATTTTCGCAAAGCTCTGTTAAAACACCTTTTGTGGATTTCGGATGCAGAAAACCGATGCTTAGTCCTTCAGCACCTTTTCTGGATGATTTATCAATGGTGCGAATGCCTTTTTCTTCGGCTTCTTTCAGTGCGCCGTCAACATCTTTCACTGAAAATGCAATGTGATGCATCCCGGGACCTTTCTTTTCTACGTACTTGCCAATCGGACCTTCGGGGTCTGTGCTTTCAAGCAATTCGATTTTCGCATCACCAACTTTGAAAAATGCAGTGCGCACTTTTTGATCTGCAACTTCCTCAACACCATAACATTTAACACCTAATACATCTTCATAATATCGAATGCTTTCATCGAGATTTTCAACTGCAATTCCGATATGTTCTATGTGCGTAATTTCCATAAAAATTATGTTTTTTTATTTGTCGTGCAAAACTAATAAAAAGCATACAATCTTTATGCAGCAAAAATCATATATTAAACATGTTATAAAATTATTTTATCCAACATCCTCTGTGTTATTTAGCATGTTTCATAGCTATATGTACGGGAAAAGTCTTTTGCTTTGAAATAAATGGATTTGGTATAATACCCAAAGGAGTTTTCCAAATAGACTCATTAGAAGCAAGAAAATTTGACAAAAACTAGCAAAACATATTACTGCTTAACCATCAGATAGTTAAGCAAAGTATATTTTTATTCAGAATGAATATGTATTAAGAATTGACAAAAAAACCTCAAATTTCAACTATTATTTATATAACAATTTATCAAGATTATCAAAACGTTCGGAATAATCAGCGACAGAAGCTTTAATGACTTTATGTGCTTCTTCTTTGCCATAGGTTTCAATAATTCTAGAACCGCGGTCGTTACCGGGCATATCTTTGTAAGTCAGGAAATAATGTTTAAGTCGTTGGATGACAATATCCGGGCAGTCAGAAATGTCATTGTAATGGCTATAGACTACATCATTACGAAGTACGGCAACAATTTTATCATCTGCCTCTTCGCCGTCAATCATACGAAAACCACCTATGGGTTTTGCTTTAACGAGAATATCACCATGAGCAATTGATTTTTCGGTAAGGACAACGATATCAATCGGATCGCCATCTCCTTTAATCGACTTTTCATTCGCTACATTAGCGCAAATTTGCCCAACTCGGTCTCCACAAAAAGTTTGCGGAATGAAACCATAAATAGCAGGCACTACATTGGAATATTTTTGTGGTCTGTCAATCATCAGATAACCGGATTCTTTATCAATTTCGTATTTTACGGTATCTGTTGATACAACTTCGATGAATGATGTCACAATTTCAGGTGCATCATCGCCGATATGCACGCCGTGCCAAGGATGTGATTTATATCTTAAGCCCATTAATCGTCCGATAGGATCTGAAATTTTATCTGCCATAATTTTCATGTTTTTCAAAAAACAAACATATAGAAGTGTTTTATGTTCAACAAGCGATTGAAAGAAAAATGGCAAATAGGTGTACGGCATTTAAATTCTTTCAATTAACAAAAGTCATCCACCAAAAGTGGATTGGCAGTGGGACGAAAATGGGATTGTCAGAATTACCAGCTCAAATCTCCGCATCCGCCAATTGATGGATAGGTTGTTATTGAACTAAATCCGCCACAGGCAAATAACTTGTTTTCTCAAAAATAATCATCTTTTTCAAAAGTGTAGTCGTATATTTTAGGTATTTAACCAATACTTTTTTTGACATGCATGAAAAAACAGATTCAACAACTCTAAAACCCGCAGGCATAAATGCAACACTCATAGTGCGATTTATTACGTTGCTGTTTTTATATCACCTTAGAAATTAATAAATTCAATACGATTTTTATTATCTTCTTTATTTTCCCGGTTAAAATTAAAGGCAACACTAAATTCATGACTGCTCAAGGTAGAGTTTTGCAGCTTCGATGGATATAATACGAAAGAATAGCCAACAACAATTTTATTGAATTTATACCCTAAATTAATATTATACCCTTTATAATAACCATCACGATTCCAACTTTTAATAAATCTTAGTCCAACAGACGACATTAAGTCATTATATGATAATGAAATTTTGGTTGCATATAGCCTGACTAAATCCTGGCCTTCATATAATACCATGGGGGATATTCTAAGCTTGTCATTAAATTCATATGTATACGATGCATGAACCGTGTATTTGATTGGTAATCTGAATTTCGTGCTAGAATTTGTACTATAGAGAGCAACATCTTCCGGTTGAGTAATGTGGTGTAGTGACGTACCAAAAATTAAGTTATGATGGGCTATTACTATACCAGAGTTAATATCAAAAGCAGTTGCCGGGTTATTTATTTCGGGTGGCTCACTCGTAACAGTACCATAAAAAATATTTATTTCTGGAAATAAAAGGTCAAGCTTATAACTGTTTTGGATTACACCAAGTTCGACTGAAGGAAAAACCAATACTTTACCATTAAACAAGTTTATGTCTGATGTGTAAGCAACATACGCACTTTTTGATTTCACCAAACCACTCTGACCACGATTGTACATAGCTCTGACTGACACATTTCCGAATAGTTCTTTTACTTTTTGATCATATGATAAATAGTAAGTCTGATATGACCCTAATTCCGGATACTGATTCTGATATAATGATACAATCCTACCAGACCCATCAATACCACTTAAAGCCGGATTCAAATATGTTGATGTATTTTTTGTTAGTTCAAAATATGGATCAATTGATATCTGACTTTTACAGAAGATAACTGAAAAAACAAGAATCTGAAGTATAATTAGTTTTCGTATCATATCTTTAATATTATGAGAACTTATGTATTAATTTTTCATTAGTTTCACAGTTGTTATCTGTTTGTCAGTTACCACTCTAATAAAATAAACACCTGCAGGCTCATTACTTAAATCAATTTCTTTTTCTTTCCCTATGTATATTTGTTTGCCTTGTAGGTTTATCACCTCTACACTCTCTACGCTTTCAGCTGAAATTGAAAACTTTCCTTTTGTAGGATTTGGAAAGATTTTTATTTCGGAGCGATTTGGATGAAAATCATTCTGAACGTTGGTTATAATTGGATCTCCAATAATTACGGTATCAGAAATTATTACATGTGTGGTATTTGTTCTTATGGGTAAATTGTAATCGAAATAGATGTCAGCAGTATTTTCAACTTCTGTTCCGTTTACCAAAGTATCATAAGGAGCAATTTTGAATTTAACAAATCCGTGACTGTTTGCTTCATTAGTTGTGCTATCTGGCAGATTTATATCATTAAAAGTAAATTGAAGTATTGCCTGTTCATGCCCTGTCACATCTAATGTGTAAGGGTGTGAACTTATTCCCCATTGAATGGTAGAAAGATCAAGATTATTAGAAAGCGTATCTACAACAACGACCGTATAAGCAGTATCTGTTCCCGTGTTTTGAAAGCGAATTATGTAATCTAAAGCAATGCCTGGCATTATAAAATTATTCGCAGTTATTCCTTCCGGGCTTACGCTTTTATCATTCGGATCGTAACTGTCGATTATCTCCATACAATCTATTTCAATATTTGCATCTGCATCATCCATTGGGGCAGCGTTAACAAAGCCCATGCTTATAGGCTCTTCTCCATCACCACAAGCCTCAATCGTTTCTTGCGGATGACTATTTCCTGGATGCATGGGATGTTGGTCTGCTTCAAGTCTTATCGTTTGTCCATTGGCAGGAACATCAACAACTAATGATTCTTGTCCGTTTAATTGAAATGTGCCTGTATAAACCAATTCATTATCTGCATAAATACGATATTCTGATGTTGACTGCATATCTCCTTCGCCAAAGTCACCGGTATTCGTAATAGTAAAGCGAATAATCGTATCATTGACACATTCGCCTTCTACCATTACTGATGATTTATCCCATTGGCTAAGTGTTGTATCAAGCGCCTCAACACAATCATTTGTGGGTGTTATCCATGCTTCTGTACATTGGGTTAAGCCTGTAATGCCAAATTCGCATGAGACTGAGTCAATTATATGAATAGTACCGCATTCTCCTTGTGCTAATGCGCCAATATCAAAAACATAATTATCATCACCATCTATTGTATAAGCATAATTAGCACTAACTAAGTTTACATATTCAGGAAACTTAACATGCACCATCACTTCGCTTGCATCGGCATAACCTTCATTACAATAATGAATATAAGTGCTGTTTTCAAAACATCTTCTACGCCTGTTGCTAATTACGTCTATTGTTAAATATGGGCAGGGAATACCTTCGTTATAAAAATTAATGCCAGTTGTATCTTGTGCTAAAGTATCAAAACTTATGGTGAAATAGTTTGGAATTGGGCATAAAGGGTTTATCAATAATCCATTGATATCAGGAATTAACTGTACTACCTGATAAGTCCCGGTATCTGTTGAAATTGTGTATTCTCCCAAATCATTTGTTATGCCATAATAGTTAAGAGGTTCTGTTTTGACAATTATTCCTTGTAATCCTTGTTCTGCACCATCCAAAATGCAATCATCATCTATGACAACTTTTCCTGTGATGACATTTGGGTCAGCAATACCATACAAACAATCGTAGCCAAAGGTAGTATGAGTGTCAATAAAAGTCCAGTTAGCCATTGACCATGCAGGATCATCTACCTCTATGCAATGTAAATTTGGATTATCATTAGCCCTAAAATGTGTGATAAGTGTATTATTTCCGTTTTTCACATCTAATGCGGTTAATTGATTATTATAGCAATTTAAATCAGTAAGCGCAGTGTTATTACTAAGATCTAATGTGCTTAATTGATTATTATAGCAATTTAAATCAGTAAGCGCAGTATCATTGCTAACATCTAATGTGCTTAATTCATTAGTAGCGCAACTTAAAGAAGTAAGAGCAGTATTATTACTAACATCTAATGTGCTTAATTGATTACTAGAGCAATGTAAACGAGTAAGCGCAAGGTTATTGCTAATATCCAATGTACTTAATTGATTATTATAGCAAAGCAAATCAGTAAGCGCAGTGTTATTGGAGACATCTAATGTGGATAATTGATTACTAGAGCAATATAAAAAAGTAAGCGCAGTGTTATTGCTAACATCTAATGTTGCTAATTGATTACTATCGCAATATAAAAAAGTAAGCGCAGTGTTATTGCTAACATCTAATGTGCTTAATTGATTACTATCGCATCTCAAAAAAGTAAGCGCAGTATTATTGCTAACATCTAATGTTGCTAATTGATTACTATCGCATCTCAAATTAGTAAGCGCAGTATTATTGCTGACATCTAATGTGCTTAATTGATTTCCTTGGCAACTTAAATCAGTAAGAGAAGTATTATTGCTAACATCTAGCGTTGTTAATAGATTCTCATGGCAATTTAAATCAGTAAGCGCAGTGTTATTGCTGACATCTAATGTGCTTAATTGATTATCAGAGCAATGTAAATTAGTAAGCGCAGTATTATTGCTAACATCCAATGTGCTTAATTGATTATCAGAGCAAAATAAATCAGTAAGCGCAGTATTATTGCTAACATCTAATGTGCTTAATTGATTATTATAGCAACTTAAATAAGTAAGCGCAGTAGCGCTGCTAATATCTAATGAGGTTAATTGATTATCAGTGCAGTGTAAAGATGTAATAGTAGTATTATTGCCAATATCTAATAAGGTTAATTGATTATAATTGCACCTTAAAGAAGTAATAGCAGTATTATTGCTAACATCCAATGAGGTTAATTGATTATCCATGCAATTTAACTCAGTAAGCGCAGTAAAAGCCTCAATCCCTGTTAAATCAGAAATATCCATACTAAAAGCATAAATAGCTCCAGTATAAGCACTCGCTTCGCTTACTTGTATTTCAGCATCTCCATTTGTATTTATTGATAAATTATCAACTAAAGCAGCTTTAAAGTTAGCATCTGGTATATTTACTATTTGGGCATTACTTATTAATGCGAATAATAGTGTAACTGATAATACGCTTAGTTTTTTCATGGCCTTGTGTTTAAGTTCTGATACGCATTATGTTGGTTGATTAATATGGTCTGGAACTTTAATAGTTTCAATTGATTGTATCTTAATGTTTTTTTCAATGCTTTTAAAAGACAACTTGGAACTTAATTTCGTTGCCAAATGTTAATCATTTTTTTCTTACAAAAACTAATGTGCTTATAATGAATGCTAACTCATTTACCCCACCGGAAAAACCGTTTTCACACATCGCCAATTGTGCGTATATGTACGATTATACCCGCTTTTATTTCTGTCAAATATACAAAATAATATAAACAAACAAGAGGATAAACGTTTATTTTGCAAATAATTAGGCGTTTTCCCAAGTAGCAATGCACCTTTAATATCTCGGGGAAATCATCCACCTGGCTTGCAAACGGTGCAGTTTCAAAATTTATTTATCAATCATTTTGAAACACAATTGGTTTTATTATAATACATTTGTATAAAGCAAAGTTAGACGCACTTCGGGACACTCAGCGTATCACCTTGTATCTACACAAAGGTAATCGCATGAATATCATCAGGCATAGTTTCTTCCTTCTGAAATCCGCATTTTGGACAAGTAATAACTGATTTTATATTAATCAGGGTAATTTTATCATACCTGAATTCACTCATTATCTTTCTCTAACAACAGCAACTGCATGGTTTGAAGTTAAATACAGATGGTTTTTGACCTAAAGCTTGTTCAATCTCGTATAAAAAACTGTTTCTACAACACTTTCCAAGCGGATTCTGTTCCTTACAATTTCCAGTTATGTTTTTACCTGTAAAATCCCGCACCTCGTCTATGGTTTTACACCCGTTGTTTACAGCGTTTTTTATTTCTCCTCTTGTCAAGTTTGAACAATAACAAATCGAAACATCATCGGAAGTATCTTTAAAAAATATTGCCTCATTTAACTCATCTGTTGTGAAATTCATTTCTTTTGAAAAGTAAACGGTTTTGCAACTTGCACTTGGACAGGCATATATTTTATCTCTCGCAGAAATTTTCAATTCTTTCTCCAATTTATTCTCAACAGCTTCCTTATTTACTTGAATCGCTGGTGTACCGCATTTTATACAAACTTGAAACATAAATTAATTCTTTTAAAAATCCGAACAAAGATAAGGTTAAGATTGATCATCATGAAATCCATTCTTTTGCTGCTAAATAATCAAGCTATTTTGGTGCAATGTCGCTTACACTTGCATACAACATTCCAGTGCATGCGCCGGCCCCTGTGTTTGGCGGCGATACTGGGTCGTTTGTTTTTTGCCCACTAAAGCTAACGCTTTTTTATTCAATGGCCCAGCAGCGCCGACAACTTTTCCCAACACATGGGCTGGCGTATGCACCGTATTATGTGCTGCTTTTTTCTTTTTTATATTTAAATCGCCTAAATAATAGTGGTATAAATCCAATTCCAATCGATATTATTAATCCTAATAACCTTTCTGTCCATGAATGATTACCTGTATCATAACTATCAGTCCATGAAAAGTAATATTCCCAGAAATCACCATTCCAGGCACCAATTGCGAAGTCATTATTCCAGTTTGCATTTTTACATTTATATTGGTCAGTACTAATAAAATCAGTACTGCTTCTTAAATATTGAATGGGTCCAAGACCTGGAATTAAAGAGTCATTCTGTTGATTTAGGTCACTACAGTAGATTTTGTGGTAATCTCTTTGCCAAGTATAATACTCTCGATTTGTAGGCAGTCTATTGTTTATTGATATGTATTTTTTAATGAAATCAACTGAAGGCTTTATTTCTTTTTGAGTGAATTCACTATCCGTATCCGTTATATCAATGAGTGCAAGAATACCAATTGCTAACCATGCTATAGTCCATAAAAAAATCAATATTCTATAAAATATTCTCATGTTTTTAATTAGGGTATTTTCTAAAGTTGCCCCCAACGGTCCGCAAATATGTATCGGCTGCGCATCTCTGGCGCGTCTAACTCGCGAAGCTGATATATATTTGCTGTTGTAGCACGTATTTTTTTTACATGTCAATTGAAATATTGAGCTTTCCTCCTAAGCCTTTCTCTACAATATCGTATAACGTCTTTAGCGTGACATTACTTCCATCATTTTCAACCCTGGAAATATAGGTTCTCTTTTTGTTAATTAACCTAGCCAACTGTTCTTGAGTCAATTGTTTTTCTTCCCGGGCTTTTCTCAAGAGCAAGCCAATTTTAAACGACTCAAAATCTCGGTCCAATTCAACACGACGTTCTGTTCCTTTTTCGCCGTAAACTTCGTTTTTTATTTCTGACCAACTTTTTGTATTCATAACTGCCTCCTTTTTTCTTTGTAATACTCTTTCATTAAACGTTCGGCCTTAGCGATTTCTTTTTTCGGGGTCTTTTGTGTTTTCTTTGTAAATCCATTAAGCAGGATTACAAGTTTTCCGTCATCAAAGAAACAAAACACGCGCCAAGTATCACTTCCTAGCTTTGCTCGTGCTTCAAAAAGACCTTCGGTTCCTTTGATATATTTCAAATAGTTGGCAGGAACCCGTTCAAAAGTTTCAATTGCTTCAATGATTTTGAAGATTTTATTCTGAGCTTTTTCAGGCAAACCCTTCAAAAAAGCCTCAAAGTAATTTTTATACGCTATGACCTCTCGAACTTTTTTCATCTTACAAAGGTAACTTATAAGTTACAGTTATGCAAGTTTTTTATGAGGAATCTCTCTAATATGTGCTACAACTCGTTTATCCCACCGGAAAAACCGTTTTCACACAACACCCATTGTGCGTATACGTACGATTATACTCGTTTTTATTTCTGTCAAATATACAAAATAATATAAATAAACAAGAGGGTAAGCGTATATTTTTGCAAACGACTAGGCGTTTTCCCAAGTAGCAAAATGGCGCCTGTCTAACAGTTTACCAGCCGAGGATGGCAGACAGACGCCATTTTAATGTAATGCTGAGATAAACTCAGAACGATAGATGTTTGTTTCAGAATGTATTTATCAATCACTCTGAACCACAATTGGTTTTACTTTACGGCATCAATGGCTGCCTGCAAGGCATCATCGAGCAATTCCTGCGGAACGGCATCGATATATTTCTCTTCCATCAGATGATCTGTTAGTCCGCGTGCATAATCAATATCTTTCTTTGCTTTA